>NZ_JBHVFF010000527.1:0-2616 GCF_042801895.1 Streptomyces sp. NPDC057543
CCGGTGGACGCCGGCGGGCCCGAGGCCGTTGTCAGCCGAGAGTGACCTTCAGACGGTACGTGACCTCCGCGTCGGGCATGATGCCGTTGTTGCGCGCGGTGATCGTGAACCGCTTCGTGCCCGGAGTGGTGGGGACTCCGGTGATGCCGCCGGTGTCCTTGTTCAGACTCAGCCCTGCGGGCAGCGCGCCGGAAGTGACCTCGTAGCGGACCGTCCGGGGCGAGCTCGAGGTGACCTTGAACGCGTACAGCTCACCTACGTGGCCGTCCACCGGCTCCGTTGTCGTGAAACCGGGCTTCGGCGCCTGCACCGGCTCCGCCTGGCCGACCGGCTTGCCGGACGAGTCCAGCTCCTGCAGCGACCACTCCTTGCCCACGGTCTCCTCGCTCAGGTGCCAGTTCTTCTTCTCGTCGGTCATGAGCTGCTGCTGGGCGGGCGTGAAGGCGCCGGCCTCGATGGCGGAGTTCCAGATCCGGATCGCTTCGAGCAGCGCCGCGGTGTTGGGCCCCTTGGACAGCGTGTCCGTATTCGTCTCGAACCAGCCGAAGTTGGCGCCGAGAGACGCCCCCAGCGCCAGGTCGTGCTCAAGGGCGAGCGTGCTGGTGTTCCCGCCCACCGCGAGTGCGCCGCCCATGACAGGAAGGTAGTTGGCCCGGTAGAAGTTGGTGTTCCTGGTCACCTGGTCGTAGTTGGAGTCGGACCAGCCGATGCCGCCCCAGCTGATCCGCGACTGGGCGAACCACGAGTTGGACGACGGGTTGGAGGCCTCGCAGATGAAGCCGTCCTGGGAGTCGAGCTGACGGTAGACCCCGTTGACCAGATGGGCGAAACCCTAGCCGCGCCAGCCGTTCCAGGACGCCTCCTCCAGTCCGTCGTAGGAGATGTTCCGGACGCCGGTGGTGTTGGCCATCGTGGCCAGGCGGGTGGCGATCTCGTCGATGATCGGCAGGTCGCCCCGTGCGCCGCCGTACTGGTTCTCCGCGATCCGGGTGGCGTCGGCCCCGGCGGGATGGGCCGCCGCGGCCGATCCCCACTGCGCCCGGCTGACGCCGGTGAACTGCCACTCGCCGGCACCGGCCTGCGTCACACCGGAGTACGTGAGGAACTCGTCGCCGATGCGCAGCCGGTGGCCGATGATGTGTCCGCCGCCGCCGGAGTCGCCGTCGGCGTACAGGGTCGTGTCCGACGCGGCCAGAGCGCGGGTCAGCTTCACGGTCGCGCCGACCGTGAGCCGCTCGTCGGCCGGTGCGGGAGAGATGTACGGGTCATTGGCCTGGATGAAGTTGGACAAGGTGTGCACGCCGACCCGCATGCCGCCCGCGGCGGCGGTCGCCACCAGTTGAGCCGCGGCGGCGTCCGAGCCGCCGAAGCCGCTGTTGAACTGGTAGTGCCCCGTCGACTTCCAGGGACCGGCCGCGCCCTGCACGGAGTAGACGTTCTTGATGCCCGCCTGCTTCGCGAACTTCATGGCGTCGGAGAGGTTCGAGGCGCCGAGGGACGACAAGGCCAGGAACGGCTGACGGGTCGCCCGGGCCGCCTTCTGCCACTGCCCGTCGATGGTCGGGTACGGCAGGTGCTCGCCCTGCGCGATCTGGCTGACCACGGTGAGCACGAGATCAGGGGTGCTGCCGTACACGGCCAGCTTCGATCCGAGGATCCGGCCTTCGAAGCCCGGCAGCGGGCCGATCCGGATGCCGTCCTCGCGGGTCCGTACGGTGCTGTAGTCGTAGGAGTAGGCGCGCAGAATGCTGCCCCACGACGTCTTCGCCGCGGCGCCCCACTCGTTCTGCGTTCCGGCCTCACCGTACGGCTTCGACTTCACCTCCGAGCCGAAGCCGTACGCGTCGAACTCCTTGGGCCAGCCGCCGACGGTCTTGTCGTTGAGCGGGGTGATGCCGAGGGCGAAGCCGCTGTCGCGGACCACACCGACGGCCTCGCCGACGGTGTCGGTGACCCTGGTGGTCAGCGGCCCCCACAGCAGGGTCCGCACATCCACGCCCGGTGCGGCGTCCAGACCGACGACCTCAAGCGTCGCGTATGTCGCGTGGTTGACGACCTTGACCTCGACCGTCGCCTGGTCGCCGCTGAACACCAGCACGTGCCGGTCCCGCCGCGAGACCTTCACCTGGGTGGGGACGTCCTGCTTCCCGTCGCCCAGCACGACGGACACCAGGGGGAGTGACTTGCCTGCCGCCAGATAGTCGGTTCCCTCGCGTATGTCCTTCAGTTCGACGACCCGGCCCGTCGGGTCGAGACCCAGCGACAGGAATCCCGCCCTGATCCGTAACGGGCGGCCGGCTTGCTCCGTGATCGCCGGCCCTGCTGCTGCCGCCGGCTGGGCGAGGGCCGGCGTCGCGATGAGCGCCAGAGAACTCAGCCCGCCGGCAATCAGGAAGTTTCTTCTCTCCACGATTCCTCCGAGTCAATCGATATCGATATATGCGTGCACGCATCGACGTGTGTCGATGTCGATACAGCTCGCGCTTCGCGTGATGGGGAGAGGGAGTTGGTGTGCGGTGGTGGGGCCCCGCGCCCGCCCCCGGCGGGCCCCCCACCACACGCCCGCGGCGGGTGGGGGGCCGGCGGGCCGCCCCCGCCCCCGAACCCCCGCGCGGA
>NZ_JBHVFF010000528.1:0-2580 GCF_042801895.1 Streptomyces sp. NPDC057543
CGACGACCGAAGCCTGCTCCGCACCAGGGTCCTCGGCGGCGTCATCAACGAGTATCACTACGCCGCGTGACCTGCAGCGACGACTTTTCGAGCCCAACAGGATGGGAAGGCAACGGCCTCATTGAAGCGCTGGCCGTGCTGGAGGCAGTGGATTAGGACGGCTCCGACGCCGTGATCACACCAGCCACGCGGAGATCATCGAAGGATGGTTAGGGTGCCCTCGTCGAGCCGACGGACTGGAGACGATTGATGGAGCAGAGCGAAGCCCTGCAGCTCGCGGTGGCATTTCTCGCGAACAGCCAGAGCGAGTATGAGCCGCCTCTTGCCATCGACACAGAGCGAGTCCGCCAGAGCAACGGGCTCCTGATCGTGCCCTACAACTCTGTGCAGTACCTCGCCTCGCGTGATGTGAGAGAGCAGCTGTTGGACTGCTGGCCCATCCTCGTCGACCTTGAACGCGGAGACGTGCGGTTCGGGTCCCTGGACGAGCGGCATCTGTGGAGGAACCCGAGCCCCTGACGAGGCTGTTGCTGTCCGCAACCACAGTTACGGGTGGTTTCGTTCACGTCTGGCGGGTTCTGGCACACATTCCGTGAGCGATCTTGAGTCCGGCCTCACCAGACCCCGGTGACGTGCGGTCCGCGCAGCTCACATGACGCGCGCGCCTACTGCTGGCGAGAGCCGGCGAGATCCTTCACGGATATGTGTGCCAGAACCGAGTTTTGGAAAGACTTCCGGCGTGTTGGCGTCAGTCGATGGCCGACGGCGATTGCCATGCCCGTAATCGCTACGTGGATGTCGTCTCTCAGCGTCGGGCCGCCGTCGGCGGGGTGTCGGCGCCGTTCAGGCAGTGGTCGAGGAGTGTGTGCATGCGGGGGACGGGGAGGGACGGGTTGGCCGCGGCGCCCTCTGCGGTGCGGAGGTCGGTGAGGAGGGTTTCCAGGGTCTCCGGTGTCAGGGTCGGGTTGGCGGCGGCTGCCCGGCGTACTGCATCGTCGGGGTCTTCCAGCGGAGGTTCGGGCAGGGTGGGGTCGGCCGCGGCCAGGGCGCGTACCTCGGGGTCCGGGTGGCCGATGAGGTGGGTCCGGCCGGTGCGGGGGAACGCGGGCAGGGTCAGCAGGTGCGGACGGTGGGCGGGGCGGGTCACGAAGACGTCCAGGAGGAGGTGCGGCGGCGCCAGTGGGTGGTGGCAGGCCAGCTGGATCCGTACCTCCTCGTCATCGTCCAGCGCCAGTGTCCCGACGAGTTCTGTGGGCAGGCCGGGCCAGCTCGCCGCAACCCGGCGGAGCACCGGTTCCTCGGACGCCGCGCAGGTGGCATACCAGTCGGGCGACGGCTCGGTGGCCAGCTGCGTGATCGGGCAGGTGCAGTCGGGACCGTGATCGACGACCCTGTGGACCGCCTGGAATTCGGCCCAGGTACGGATGGAGGGCTGGAGGCGGGCACGCATCCGCACGTCCTCGTCAGGATCCTGCCTCAGCTCCGCCGCCTCCGGTCCCAGGTCGGGCCGGGTGGCGACCAGCCTGCGGATCTCTGCATCGGGGTGGCGGGCGAGCCGGGCGAGGGCGCCGGCCGGGGTATGGCGGTTCCGGGCCAGCGGGTGCACCTCGTCGTCCGCGAAGCACTGCTCGACGACCGCGGGTGACAGGGCACAGGTGCCGAGCACGAACCACGTGTTGCGTGATCCGATGGACGGCAGCTTGGCCTCCACCGCCTCCGGGTCCAGCACCCAGCTGCTCTCCCGCGCCGCCTTCCGCACCGCGGGGTCGGGGTCGTCAAGCAGGGCATTGCGCTGCGCAGCGGTGAGCGACTCCCACTGGAAGGCGGCGTACAGACGGAGTGCGGGGTGGTCGTGACCGGCCATGTCCCGCGGGAAGGACGAAGGGACCTGCCGGGAGGACCAGAGCTCCCCGACGATGTCCTTTTCGGTGACCCTCCCGTCCTCGCCTCCGTCCTGGGCGGTCAGGAAGGTGACGAGGATGTCGGCCGGCAGGGGCCGGACCCACCGGGGCTGGAGCCGGGTGCCGCGGGCGAGATACGCACGGACGAGTCCCGAAGGGTCCGATGCCAAGGCAGCGAGTCGTGTGGGGTCGACGTGCAGGTTGCGGGCGAGGGCGCGGCGGATCCGCTCGACCGGGTGGCGGAGGGCCGCGTCGATGACGGCGTCGGGCAGGTCGCGGCCCTCGCACATCAGCAAGCCGGCCTCACCGGCCGCTTCGTCCAGGAGACGTATCAGCACGTCGGCGGGCGCCGCCGCGTTGAAGGCGATGCCGCGCAGCCACAGTTCACGGAGAGAGTCTGACATCGCGTCATCCTGCCACCTCGCCTCCTGAACCGGGCCGCCCGATGGCTCCGCATCCACCCCCGCCGACGGATGCACGACATCCGGGGCAAGTCAAGCAACCGGGCGTTGCTGAAACTCGGCTACATCGCCTTCCGTGCCCACGGGGTGTTCTCGCTCCTGGACAACAAACGCTCTCGCTACTGGGTTCTGGCACACATTCCGTTTGCGCCGTGAGGCGCTGTTGGTTCGAGTGGAGGTGGAAGACCTGCACCAACCCGCTGTCGCAGCAGTGGGGT
>NZ_JBHVFF010000529.1:0-2567 GCF_042801895.1 Streptomyces sp. NPDC057543
GCTGCGCCCGCCGCGCCACCAGCTCCGGGCCTACCGCGACTGGCTGCTGGACGGCGGCACCCCGCCGGACCGGGCGGCGGGCGGGCTGCCCGGGGCCGCCGGGCCCACGCTCGCGGTGATCGGACTCGACGAGGACCGGGAGCCACGCCGACTGGTGCCGTTACTCGCCCGGGTGCGGATGCTCGGCTTCCGACTGCTGGTCGTCGTCCGGGACGGCACGGGCGACGGCGTGACCGAGGTGGCCCGGCAGCTGCTGGTGCCGGCCCTCGACGAACGGGCCACGGCACTCCTCGGCCGCGTCGAGTCCGCCGAACAGAACTGGGCCACGCTGAACGGCCTGGTGGAGTCCGCCTCGCTGCCCCCGTCACCCGGCGTCGACTCGGCCCGCCGCCGCCGGCAACTGGAGCGGCTGCGCGCCCTCGCCGAACCGCAGCAACAACTCGCCGCCCTGCGTGCCCTGTTACGCGAACTGGAGGCAGACCTGGACCGGCACGCCGGAGCCGGCCGGGCGGACGTTCCGGGGCCGCGCACCGACCGGGGACGGACGGAGCGGCGATGACGACTGACGACAACACAGCGAGGCGCGGTGCCGGGGCACGTGAGCCCGGTGTGATCCGAACGAGAAACCCCGGCTGCCCGCACCGCCGGTTCACCGGAGCTCCCTGCGGTGGCACCGTACAGTCCACCGGCTACTGCGACACCTGTGGCCGCTCCAGGAGGGACCCCGGCCTCCCGCCGTTGCCCACCGCCCCCGAGAGGTACGGGCCGGCCGGTCTGCTGGAGCTGCCCCCGCTCGAACCGAGCAGCCCCGGCCAACGGCTGGACGCCGCCGCCTCGCAGGCACGCATCCTGATGCGTTGCTCGGCCAAGTCCTGCCCCACCTTCTTCATCGCGCCGAACACCGCCGCCCCACCGCCGGACACGGGTTACTGCCCCAAGTGCGGCGCCCCGTACGCCTACCGGCCCGAACTCAGCGAGGACGGGCCGCTGCTCCAGGACCAGTACCGGATCCGCGGCCCCATCGCCCACGGCGGCCAGGGCTGGGTCTACCTCGCCGAGGACACCCACCTGGAGGAGTACGTCGCCGTGAAGGGGCTCCTCAACCGCTACGCGGAACGGGGCGCCGCCCAGGCCGACGAGGAGCGCCGCAGCCTCGTCGCCATCCGGCACGAACGCATCGTCCGCATCCGGGACTTCGTCAGCACCCGCGGCGCCGACGGCACCGTGTCCGGCGGCTACATCGTGATGGACGACGTCGGCGACCGTACGCTCTCCGCGGTCATCGAATCGACCCGGCAGGGCACCTTCGTCCTCGACATCGAACACGTCATCACCTACGGCTGTCAGATCCTCGAAGCCCTCACCCATCTGCACGGCATGGAATTCCTGTACGGGGACATGAAGCCGTCCAACGTCGTCCACCGGCACGACGGCATCAAGGTCATCGACCTCGGCGGGGTGCGCAGGAGCGGGGTCACCGAGCCGCCCCCCGTGATCACCCCCGGATTCGCGGCCCCCGAGACGGACCACGGCAGACCGCTGACCGTCGCCCACGACATCCACACCGTCGGGATGACCCTGGCCGAACTCGCGGGCTGGGCGGTCGGCGACGACGTACCCGGCCTCGGCATCAGCTCCTTCCGCCTGGTGGTGGAACGGGCCACGGCCCGCGATCCGGAACGCCGGTTCGCCACCGCCGGGGAAATGGCCGGCCAGCTCCGCGGCGTGCTGCGCGAGATCCGGGCGCTGCGCGGGAAACGGGACCAGCCCGAGCCCTCCGCCTACTTCACCCCGTCCACCGAACTGCTCGGCGCGCGGCTGGGCTCCGTACCCGACTACACGCACTGGCTGCGCCGCCCTCTCTACCGCCGCCACGAGACACCCGACGCCCCGGCGCTGGACGCCGGGCTGCCCACCCCCACCGAGATCGCCCGGCGGCTCCCGGTGCCCAGGCCCTACCCGCGAGACCCGGCGGCCGCCCGGTTCCTGGTCAGCAGCTACGACCCCGGCCGGCCGCTGACCCAGCCCGCCGAGGGGGAGCGGTCGGTGGAGATCTGCCTGCACAACGCCCGGCTGCTGCTCGGCCAGGAGGGCAGGGAAGCGCTGGCCGGGGCGCGCGAACAGGTGCAGGAGGCGAACGCCATACCGGGTCCCGGGCCGGTACGGCAGTGGCGGCTCAGCTGGCACTGGGGGCTCGTCGCGCTGCGCAGTGCCGATGTGCTGGACGACCGGCGGCAGCTGCTGGAGGCCGCCCTGGAGCACTTCGCGGCCGTCCACCGGGCGCTGCCCGGCGAGTACGCGGCGAAGCTGGCGCTCGCGTACGTCGCGGAACAGCTCGGCCCGGACCTCCCGGCGGGGGCGGCCCCGTCGGCGTACGAACTCTTCCGGGCCGTGCACGCCCGTAACCCCTCGCACGTCGGCGCCGCGCTGGGCCTGGCCAGGCTGGCCCTGGCACGCGGCGACCGGGAAGCGGCGGCCGGGGTCCTGGACCTGGTGCCCGACGAGTCGCGGGACCACGTCGTCGCCCGCGTGGCCGCGCTGCGCATCCGGGCGGCGCGGCTCACGAC
>NZ_JBHVFF010000530.1:0-2530 GCF_042801895.1 Streptomyces sp. NPDC057543
GTTCCAAGGGAGGCCGTGTGAAGGGTGGCTGACCGGCGAACGTGACCGCGCACAGCAGGATCCGTCCGGACCGGACGGTGACCGATACCGGCGGGCACGACCTGCCCGCCACGCCCCGGCCGCCTTTCCGGACGGCCGGGACGCGGCGGGCGGGGGAGCGCCGTTTTGGCGCTGTACGCGCGCCCGGAGGCTCATGCGGGAGCCGGCACCGGTGCCGGGCGCAGTGACGCGAGCGGTGAGCGCCGGCCTTTCTCCACCGCGCGCAGCTGCTCCCGGCCGACCTCGGGGTGCGCGGGGACGACCGCGTCGACGGACGCCATGGTGGAGAGCGCGACGTCTACGGCCCCGGCCCGGCATGTGCCGAAGCGGACCTCGATCGACTGCGGGGAGCGGACCCGGCCGAGGCGCACCATGTGGTCGAAGCCGGCTCGGCGGACCCAGGGCCGGGCGGCGGCCGGCTCCGGCCCGAGGGGGTGTCGGCGGTGAGCAGCTCCGCCAGGTCCTCCCGCCGGCAGACATCCGCGGCCTGCCCGGGGTGGAGCGGCGAGCGGCGTTCTGTCGGGGTTCGCGCTCGGCTCGGTGAACAGTCCGCGGTCGGCGAGGCGCCGGACGCGAACGCGGTCATGGCCGGCCTTCTCGCCCATCTGGATGGGTGTGCCGAGGGCGCGGACTCCTACCGCCTCGCCGGCACCCGGGCCCGAGCCGAAGAGCCCACCGCGGCCGGCTGAAAGAACTACGGGCCCGCTCTCCGTGACGGCTCACCGCCCTCACGGGCGGCGAGCCGTCATCAGAAGAACAAGGGAGCGCAAGTACGGGGTGACGTACCGGACGGTGCGCCAGGCGGTGAACTCTGCCTGGTCACGGGCCTGTGCGCGCCGGCGATCTGTGCGCGATGGCAGTGGTTGTCACATCCGCGGGCCCGGCGGTGTCTTCATGGCAACCAGTCGAACGCACAAGGAGAACACCATGGCGCTACGCGTCCCGAAGGCCGAGCTTCCCACCGAGCTCAGCGAAAACATGATCAAGCAGCTCGGTGCCGTGCCCGAGCCCGTCGAGGTGGTGTGGCACAGCCCCAAGGTCGCCACGTCCAACTTGGAGTTTTCGGCCAGGCTGGGCGAGTGGGATGCGGCCGACGCGAGCCTCAAGTCGTTCGCGCACATGGCGGTCGCGGCGCAGGTCGGCTGCAGCTGGTGCCTCGACGTCGGCTACTTCCAGGCGCAGAACGAGAACCTTGACCTGGCCAAGGCGAGCCAGGTGCCGCGCTGGCGGGAGTCGGAGGTGTTCACACCGCTGGAGCGGGACGTGATGGAGTACGCCGAGGCCATGACGAACACGCCCCCGACCGTCACCGACGAACAGTACGCAAGCCTGCTCGACCGGCTCGGCCCGGCGGCGATGGTCGAACTTACCGCGTACATCGCCTTCGTGAACATGGCGACCAGGAACAACAATGCGAACGGGGTCACCTCGCAGGGCTTCTCCGATGCCTGCGAGATCCCGCTGGCCACGCGTCCCGAGACGTCCCCGGTAGCGTCGACGGCATGACCGAGGACCCGTTCGTAGTCCATCGCAGCCTGCTGTTCACAGTCGCCTACGAGATGCTCGGCTCCGCGGCCGACGCGGAGGACGTGCTGCAGGATTCCTGGCTGCGGTGGGCCGACGTCGACCAGTTGCAGGTGAGCGACCCGCGGGCGTACCTCGTCCGGGTCGTCACACGGCAAGCGCTCAACCGCCTGCGTACGTTGTCGCGCAGCCGCGAGGAGTACGTCGGCGAGTGGCTGCCGGAGCCGCTGCTGACCAGCCCGGATGTCGCCGAGGACGTCGAACTCGCCGAGAGCGTCTCGATCGCGATGCTGACCGTCCTCGAAACACTCGGGCCCACCGAGCGGGCGGTGTTCGTGCTCCGCGAGGTCTTCGAGACGCCGTACGGCGAGATCGCCGAGGCCGTCGGCAAGTCCGCGGCCACGGTGCGCCAGATCGCGCGGCGGGCACGCGAGCACGTGGCGGCTCGGCGGCCGCGGGTGCGGGTGAACCGGTCGGAGCAGCAGGCCGTGGTGGAGCGGTTCCTGGTCGCGTTGCGAACCGGGCAGTTGCAGGAGCTGATGGAGGTCATGGCGCCCGACGTGGTCCTGATCGCCGATGGCGGCGGGATTGTGGCCGCCGCTCCGGCTCCGATCCACGGGGCCGAACTGGTGGCGCCGTTGCTCGCGCGCGCGAACCGGGTGGTGGCCGCGTTCGAGACGACGACTGTGTGGCTCAACGGCGCGCCCGCGGGCCGGATCGAGATCGACGGCGAGCCGGCCGCGGTGAGCCTCGTGGTGGAGAATGGGCGGGTCACCCGGATCTACGTCGTGAGAAACCCGCGGAAGCTGACGCGGCTGGACAAACCGGCCGAACTCGCCAGGTAAGTCCGCCGCTGCTCCGGCTCGTGCGTGTTCCGGGCGGTTGCAACCCCCCCGAAAACCCTCTGAATCGCACAGAACCACGTCCCTGACCCCCCGGTCAGCGGCGGATCACGCCGCAACGGAGT
>NZ_JBHVFF010000531.1:0-2489 GCF_042801895.1 Streptomyces sp. NPDC057543
CGGACCGGACTCACACCGGCAGGCGACGACGAGCTTACGAACCACGATCAACCACCTACATGGCCAACCTCCAGATTCTGCTGGGCGTACGAAAGATCGAGGTTAGCCGCACGCCATGCAGGGCACATACGAATTCCCGCATTAGGCCCGCATAAACGCACAAGCTTTCGGGGCATGGTCAGATTCCGGCAGGGCATACGACTGCTCGGAGGTTGATAATTATGGTTCCCCTGCTTCTCGTTCTGCTTCTCGCACTGATCCTGTTCGGTGCCGGTTTCGCTCTCAAGGCCCTGTGGTGGATTGCCGTCATTGTGCTGGTGGTCTGGCTGCTCGGCTTTGTGGTCCGGTCCGCTGGTCATGGTGGCCGCAAGGGTCGCTGGTACCGCTGGTAAACCAGCTCAGCATGGGTGTGGGGTTCAGTCAGAGATATCTCTGGCTAAACCCCACACGCATGCCCGGCCTTTGCGGGTGGACGAAACGAAACACGGAAATGAAAAAGCGGGTCAATGGGGCCGCGCTTCCGGGGCAAACGTATCAGCGTGGCCGGGGTGGGCGGCGTCTACGCAGGGAACCTTGCGCCTCCAGCGTCATCCGCCCCGGCTACCCTCTTTGTGTTTCTGCGAGCGCGCCAGAGGTTCTTCGGCCATCGTTTCGGGTGGCAGGCCGCCGGCATCCTTGCGTTCCGGGCCCGCGGCGAGCGCCCTATCCTGACGGCGCGGCGCCTATGACATGGCCCTGCGCCAGCATCTGCCGGGCTGACGTGGGCGCGATTGGTCATCAGGCGGTAGGTGTCCAGGCCGTTTCGGCTGCCTGCGCGGTGGGACGGGTAGGGAAGATTTGCTCGAGGCCGACGTTTCGGAGGATTCGGCTGACGCGGTCGGGTACCGCGGCCAGGACGAGGGCCGCGTCGGCTGCCGTGGCGTGGTTGCGGGCGGCGATCACGACGATGATGCCGCTGGAGTCGCAGAAGGTGAGCCGGGCGAGGTCGATGACGCGTTGCTGGCCCGGACGCAGCGCGAGGTCGGGCAGCAGGTCGTGTACGTCCGCCGCGGTGTGATGGTCCAGGTCTCCTGCCAGTTCGATGACCTGACGGGCGGGGGTGGCGCGGGTGTGAATGGTCAGTGCGTGGCGCGGAAGGTGTGACGGCAGCGGCGAGTGGGGCACACCAGGCGGCGCACGCGCACCCGGACCACCGCACGCCGGCCGTCCACAGGCACGTCGGCCACCGATCGCTCGTGATAGCCATGCACACCCGCCGATCCTGCTCCGCAGCCTGGGCAGGCAGCCCTCCCGTCCGGTGTCCGCGCCAGCACCGTGATCCGCCCGGTGGTGGTCGCGAATCCGGGCTTCGATGAGTTTGTCGAGCTCGCAGACCTGCAGGTTGAGAGCGATCACCTCCTTCGCCAGCGTGTGCACCATCTGCGCGATCAGTCTCTCGCCGAGCAGGCTGGTGTGCTGACGCTCGGCGGCTTCGCAGGCCGTCTGCGCGAGCTGGTCGGCATTGCGAACGCTGCGGTTGCGTAACCAGGTCTGGCCCTGCCGGCCCCGCGGGGAAGGACGGCGCGAACGGGAAGGACGGTACGAACGGCCGCGATGGCAACAACGGGCAGTCCTGCCCGGCCGGGTACAGCCTCCAGCCACCGCCGGACGACCCGGATGCGCTGGTCTGCCGCCGGACCACGCCTTCCAACCCGGACCCTGCCCTCTCTTCGAGCCCGGCCGTCTTCGGCCTTCCCGCGGACCGCCGATGCTCATGAACGACCACGCCCCCTTCCGCTTCGGCGGGAGGGGGCTTTCGTCATTCGGCTTCGTACCGGTGAGCCCGGCCGCCGCGCCATTCGGTCCACAGCGGGTCGTCCAGGATCTGTTCACAGTCGTAGAGGCCAGCCCGCCGGAGGAATTCAACGAGGTCGCTGTCGTCGCGGGCGAGTCCGGCAATCTCGCCGTTGATGGTGACCGCCCGACCGCCTGCCGAGGAAGGGCGGTGGACGACTATCGGGACGCTCATGCCTTCAGCGTGCACCAGGCTACTGGTCACAGCACCCCGGCCCATGCGGCTTCACTCTTCCGCCCGACCGTGGCGCTCACGTCTGGGGCCCGTACACCCATTCGGCCTATGGGGCGTTTGGAGCGACAGAGGGCGAACTGGTTAGCTGCTGCTGCCGTCCGGCGCACTACGGTGACCAGCAGCTGGACGGCACCCGCCCCACTCTCGGGGAAGGGGGCGGACCACCCCCTCTGCCGAATCGCCGCCGCTCGTGATCCCCACACCTCCTGTTCCGGCTTGGCCCGGGGCAGGAGGTGTTCTGTTTGTATCCCCCGACTGGCCCTCAAGAAGTCGCACCGGGCCGTGCGGGTCTGCTTAGCTGCTACTGCCGCCGCCCGGCCGCGCATGCGCGGCCGCCACTCGCCATCCGTGACCGGGCAGCGCCCGCCCCCTTCGGCCAAGGGGGCGGGAACCAACATCCCAGGACCGGGCAGAGCTGAAC
>NZ_JBHVFF010000532.1:0-2485 GCF_042801895.1 Streptomyces sp. NPDC057543
CTCCAGGACCGGGTGCGCGGCCCTGGCCATATCCGCCGCGGTCCTCGCCGTCATCGCCCTCTGCGCAGCTGCGGCCCTCGCCGTCTCCGGCTTCTTCGACAAGCCGGACAGTCCTCCCGAAGAGCGACTCGCCAAGAAGGCCGGTCTGACC
Organism: Streptomyces sp. NPDC057543; assembly: GCF_042801895.1. Lineage (NCBI taxonomy): Bacteria > Bacillati > Actinomycetota > Actinomycetes > Kitasatosporales > Streptomycetaceae > Streptomyces > Streptomyces sp. NPDC057543. The sequence goes on from NZ_JBHVFF010000532.1 coordinate 152, forward strand.
GAATACCGACTGAGAAAGGCCGTGCGGGACGGAACCCTCACCGATCCCGAGATCGCGTACGCAGCCGGCGGGCAGTGGAGCGTCGAGCGTGAACCCTCCGCCATCCGCATCGTCGTCGGCTACAGCCCGGAATCGGTTTGCTACGAGTACGAGATCCCCGACCCCCTGAACGCCTCAACGTCGATACACCGCACCCGACTTGAGCAGTGCCCTGCCTTGCCGAAGGACCCGGCGTGAGGGTGGCGCGTGCCCCTGGCCGCCGCAGCGGCCGCCGAAGAGATCTTGCCGCACCGGGCGACGTATGGCGCACCGGCTTCAACTCCGGAGACCTCTCGAATCAGTTCAGGCGTAGCGTGCGTCGGGGTTGAGGTGGGCGCCCGTCGGGCAGATGAGGTCGTGCTGCCAGCGGAGCGCGGGGTGGCCGTCGATCCAGTAGGTGTGGGCGCCCCCGGCGTGATGCGGAGCCGCACCGCGGTGATGTCCGGGCGGTCCGCGTCCTGCCAGGCGGCGAGGGCCCGCTCGATAGCGTCCCACAGCATTGCGGGGCCGCCCTGGCGGACCGTCCAGGTGCCGTCGTTCTCCGTGAACGAGGCGAAGGACTCGCGGTCCGGGGCGAAGAGGTACAGCAGCCGGCTGCCCTCCAGCGATGTGGCGCGGATGAACCGAGCCCCCGGGGCGGCGAGCTGCGCGAGGAAGGCCGGCATCCAGTCCTCCAACAGCAGCGGGGACACCTTGGTCTCTCGCTCGCTGTCGGCGTAGGCGGTGCGGGCCGACAGGTCACCGGCGATCGGCACCTCAGCCTGGGACCGGGCCTGCATAAAGGAGCTACGGCCGACGATCCTGCCCTCGGCGGTGCCGTCGTCGGCGACGGTGACCTTTGCCAGGCCGGTGCCGTAGAGCCAGGAGCCGCCGATCGTGGTCAGCACGATGCCGCCCGGCTTGGTCTGCCTGATCCAGGTGTAGGGGATGCGGCGCACGGCGCAGGTGGCGATGACGCGGTCGTACGGGGCGCGGCGGGGGTGACCGAGGAGTCCGTCGCCGGTGACGGTCCAGGTCGAGTATGCCGGCGGTCTCCAGGGCATTGTCCGCGCGGGCCGACACGTCCGGGTCCACCTCGACGGTGGTGACGTTGTCCTCGCCGAGGCGGAAGCACATGAGGGCGGAGGAGTAGCCGGTTCCCGTGCCGATCTCCAGGACGTGGTGGTCTTCCTCGACCTCCAGTTTCTCCAGCATGTCCACGACGGTGAAAGGGGTGGTGGACGAGGAGGTCGGGGAGCCGGTCACCGGTCCGCTGACCTGGTCGGCGGTGAGATGTCCGTCGAGCTGTGTGGTCAGGGACTCGTCACGGTAGGCGATCCGCGTCCACGTGTCGGGGTCGGTACCGACCGCGCTCACTGGCCGCCACCGGCCACTGTTCGCGGGCAGGAAGACACCGGGGTTCAGGAACAGCTCGCGGGGAACGGCTTCCACCGCCGCCCGCCAGCGGGGGCTGCTGAGGACGCCCGCCTTCGTCAGACGGCCGGCGAGGGCGCGCCGCTCATCGGCAGTGTCGGTCATGGCGAAACTCCTTGGGGCAGCAGTCCTGCGAATGCGGCGGACATGGCGAGGCCGGTGGATTCCTCCAGCCACCCCCACTGCCCGTTCGGGTTCAGCTCCAGCCACCAGAGGTCGCCTGCCTTGTCCACGGTGATGTCGAAGCTCCCAGAGGCCAGTCCGAAGCGATCGAGGTACGCGAGGAGCTCCTTCTCCACGCGGTCGGGCAGGTCCACTGCGCGGTAGGACAGCGCAGAGTAGTCCTTGCGCCAGTCCAGCATCCCGGAGCCGATCCGTACCGCGAACACCTCGCGGCCCACGACCAGCACGCGGAGGTCGGCCACCTTGTCCACCACGGCCTGGAAGAGGTGCGGCACCAGGGCCAGGCTCTCGTCGATCTCCGACGCTGTGACCGGATCGGCCCACCCGGTCACAGGAACGCCGTTGCGCTGGTACGGCGTCCACCGGAGCGTTTTGAAGATCACCCGATCGTGGCCGCCGATGAAGGACCGCGCCTCGTCCGGGTCATTGGTGACCAGCGTCGGAGGTATGTTCAGCCCGAGGCGGTGGGCGACGGCGAGCTGGGCAGGCTTGTAGTCGGCGGCAGCGTTGCGCAGCGGATGGTTGACCCACAACGGCCCGTCCAGGGCATACAGAGTGCCGCCGAGCCCATAGCGGACCTGGGCCGCCGCGAACCGCGCGTCATCCGGACCGAGGTGCGGGAAGGCGGGCCACACCGGGCGGCGCCAGTACACCGACCGAACACTGGCCAGGTCGACGATCCGCGACGGAGTGCGAAGC
>NZ_JBHVFF010000533.1:0-2456 GCF_042801895.1 Streptomyces sp. NPDC057543
GGCTGACACCGCTCCGGGCCCGGTGCGCGGGCGGCTCAGCGGCCGAGTGCTCGTTCCAGCTCGGCCTTCGTCATGTGCGACCGCCCGTGGACGTTCTTCTTCTTCGCCTCTTCGTAGAGCTGCTCGCGCGTCGGACCCTCGGCTCCGCTGTGGGAGCGCAGACCGCCGCGGCGGGAGGACGACATGTCCTCGATGGACGTGCGGCTCGCGGTCCTCGACTCACCGGCGCGGGCACGCTCCTTGTTGACCGTACGGGCCGCGATCTCCTCGGCCCGGTCCTCGCTGACCCCGCGCTCCTGAGCGCTCTCCTTGATGTGTTCGTACTGCCGTTCCCGTTTGGGGTTGGATCCGCTTGGCATGGTGCGATCACTCCTCTCCCTGGGGTCCGATCGGGGTTCTCTCCAGTGTCCCAGCGGCCTCGGTGACCCGCACGCCTGTCGCGTACCCGGTGCGGCGAACGGAGGGTCGCCCGGCCCGCTCAGTAGCGCAGGGCCGCCGCGATGCGGCCGCTTTCGGTGAGCGCGTCGTCCGCCAGGAAGACCACGTCGGCGCCGCTGTCCAGGGCCGCCTCGACGAGCTCGTCGACGATGTCCTCACGGACCGAGCTGTCCGTGAGGTCCGCGGCTTCGCCGCTCACCGGTTCGAGGTGTTCGTCCGCCACCCGCACCGTCTGCTGGAAGTGCTCCTCCACCGCGACCAGGCCGGCGCGTCCTTCCCGTACCGCGGCCCACACCTCGTCGAGACCACCGGCGAACGCACGGCGGCCACGCGCCTCGTCCAGCCTGCCGTCGATCTCCGCGGCGAACCGCTGCCGCCGCTTGTCGAGCGCGGGCCGGAGCTCCTTCAGTAGATCGCTCGGCGTCATGTCGGCCGGCACGCCCTTGGCGACCCGGCCCACGGCAAACTTGGCGCTCTCCCCGACCTCGTCCAGAAGGGCGAGCGCGGGCGCGAGGCCGACCAGGTACAGCGGGCGCGGGTCCTCGGCCAGTGCCGCGCGCAGCTTCTCGTCCACCGTGCGCAGGAAGTTGCGCGTCTCCTCGTCGGTGAAGGTGCTCGGGGTGTCGCCGATCTGCTCCTCGCGCTGCGGGTTGGGCGCCTCCCGCGGAGCCGTCAGCGGGAATCCGACGGTCCGCTCCTCGTTCAGGACGTCCTGCGTGCCGCTCCACAGGACGGCGTGTTCGGCCGACACGGTGAGCGCCCAGAACGGCTGGGCCTGAGCCTTCGCGGCGACCAGATTGCGGGTCAGATACGTGTCGCTGAGCACCACCCGTTCGGGCGCGGTACGGGGAATCTGCCAGATCTGGTGCTCGTCGGCGGTGGCGAGGACGACCAGGGCGTCCAGGGCCCGGCGCGGGTCCAGCTCGGTGACCGCCCGGTCGAGTTGCTCCTTGACGGCGTTCCCGGCCTCGTGGGTGACGGCGGGGTCCGCTTGCAGCCGGCCGACGGCCTGGGCCACCAGATTGCGCAGCCGTACCGCGTCCTGGGCGTTGTCCGGAGCGCGGCGGTGCGTCGGCATGGTCAGGGACAGGGCCGGATAGGGCCTGGCCGCCCGCAGTTCCTTCAACAGGCCGGTGGTCAGGGCGTCCGTGTCCATCGTTCTCTCCCAGGGGCCGGTATCCGCTCCCGAGTGAAGCGGGTGAATTCAACGAGTTAATTCATACCGTTTGAACCTAATATGGGCGAGTTGTTGGTTATTGGTCCGAGGAGGTGTCCTGCGGCTCCTCGCCTTCCTTTTTCTCCCGCGCGCCTTCCGGCGATCATCCGAATAGACGGAGTGTCCGTGAACCCGACCAGCCCCTTGCGCCACGCCTTTGGCGGCCGCGCAGTCCGTATTCCGGCCCTCGCCGTGCTGGCCGCGGTGATCGTCGCCGGTACCGCCGCCTGTGGCGGATCCGGGACCACCTCGCCGGGCACGGCCAGAGGTACCCGTACGGTGTCCCCGGAACCGGCCCTGACCCGGTCCGCGAGTGCCACCCCGCGTACCCAGAAGGAGTTCGCCGCCTCGGTCGCCGCCGCGGCCGAGCGCGACCGGCAGAAGGCCGTCAAGCAGCTCGAAGGCGTTCACGGACAGGGCAATGCGGTCAAGGACGTCTCGGTGACGGGGCTGGCGGTCGAGAAGTCCGAGAAGTTCCGCAGCGCTCTCGTCCGGGTCACCAACCGCACGGACAAGGCGGCCTTCTACGCCGTGAAGGTGGAGTTCGCCGACTCCTCCGGCAAGGTGCTCGACTCCGTGGTGCTCGGCTTCGCGGACGTCCCGCCCGGCCGGACCGTCAGTCAGCACGCCAACAGCAGCAAGGCGGCCGGAGTCAAGACGTTTCCCCGGATCGCGCAGGCCGAGCGCGGCTGACGGCCGGGGCCGCGACCGGGGGAGACGGGCGCCGTGACGCCGGACCTGCGGCCGGCGACGTGTGCATCGCCGTGGCCGAACCGGCGGACCATCTCGCCCTGTTCCCCGG
>NZ_JBHVFF010000534.1:0-2449 GCF_042801895.1 Streptomyces sp. NPDC057543
CCGCTCCCGCGGCGGGCCTTTCGGCGTATCGGGATCCCCGGGCCCGGACGTCGGGTCGCCGGTCCTCCGGGCGTCGTGGATGTGCGGGGCCGCTCCGGTTTGACCCCCCCGAACCCCGCCCCGTACAGTCGATCCCTGGTGTGTGTCCTTATGCACCCACCCCTGAGCACATTCCTCCTGCTGGACCCGTCCGTCAGGAGAGGCCGCTCATCCTTCCGGATCGTCGCGGGCTTCGGCCTGTGCGGGCGGCTGGCATCAGGGGATCCGTTCCGAGCGAGAGAGAGATCCGCGTGTACGCCATCGTGCGCAGCGGTGGCCGCCAGCACAAGGTTGCTGTCGGTGACATCGTTGAGGTTGACAAGATTTCCACTGCCCAGGTCGGCGACACGGTCGAGCTCTCGACCCTGCTCGTGGTCGACGGCGACGCCGTGACCAGCGACCCGTGGGTGCTGGCCGGGATCAAGGTCCAGGCCGAGGTCGTGGACCACCACAAGGGCGCGAAGATCGACATCCTTCGCTACAAGAACAAGACCGGCTACCGCCGTCGCCAGGGTCACCGTCAGCAGTACACGGCGATCAAGGTCACCGGTATCCCCGCGGCTGCGAAGTAAGGGACTGAGGAGACATGGCACACAAGAAGGGCGCATCGTCCACCCGGAACGGGCGCGATTCCAATGCTCAGCGGCTCGGCGTGAAGCGCTTCGGCGGTCAGGCCGTCAACGCCGGTGAGATCCTGGTCCGCCAGCGTGGCACCCACTTCCACCCGGGCACGGGCGTCGGCCGTGGTGGCGACGACACGCTGTTCGCACTCGCCGCCGGTGCGGTCGAGTTCGGCACGCACCGTGGCCGCAAGGTCGTGAACATCGTTCCGATCGCCGGCTGATTTTCGGCGCTCGTCGAGCGGTTTCTGCGGAGGCGGACCTCACTTCCCGTACGGGAAGCGGGTCCGCCTTTCGCGTGTTTCTCCCATGAGAGACGGCTTTCCCCTGTGCGGGACGGCACGAGTGAGACATTTCTGCATGTATGTAACTGGAGGTTCCAACCATGACCACCTTCGTGGACCGCGTCGAGCTGCATGTCGCCGCGGGTAACGGGGGCCACGGCTGCGCCTCCGTACACCGTGAGAAGTTCAAACCGCTCGGCGGTCCGGACGGCGGCAACGGCGGCCGCGGCGGCGATGTGACCCTGGTCGTCGACCAGGCCGTCACCACCCTCCTCGACTACCACCACAGCCCCCACCGCAAGGCCACCAACGGCCAGCCGGGCGCGGGCGACCACCGCTCCGGCAAGGACGGGCAGGACCTGGTCCTGCCGGTGCCCGACGGTACGGTCGTGCTCGACCGGAACGGCAACGTACTGGCCGACCTGGTCGGCCAGGGCACCACGTTCGTCGCCGGACAGGGCGGCCGCGGCGGCCTCGGCAACGCCGCACTGGCCTCCGCCCGCCGCAAGGCCCCCGGCTTCGCGCTGCTCGGCGAGCCCGGTGAGGCCCGCGACATCGTCCTGGAGCTCAAGACCGTCGCCGACGTCGCGCTGGTGGGCTACCCGAGCGCCGGAAAGTCCTCGCTGATCTCCGTCCTGTCGGCGGCCAAGCCGAAGATCGCCGACTACCCGTTCACGACCCTCGTCCCGAACCTCGGCGTGGTCACCGCGGGCAGCACCGTCTACACCATCGCCGACGTCCCGGGCCTCATCCCGGGCGCCAGCCAGGGCCGGGGCCTCGGCCTGGAGTTCCTGCGGCACGTGGAGCGCTGCTCGGTGCTCGTGCACGTCCTGGACACCGCGACGCTGGAGTCCGACCGCGACCCGGTCTCCGACCTCGACATGATCGAGGAGGAGCTGAAGCAGTACGGAGGCCTGGAGGACCGGCCCCGCATCGTCGTCCTCAACAAGATCGACATCCCGGACGGCCAGGACCTCGCCGACATGATCCGCCCGGATCTGGAGGCGCGCGGCTACCGCGTCTTCGAGGCGTCCGCCGTCGCCCGCATCGGCCTGAAGGAACTCTCCTTCGCGCTCGCGGGTGTCATCGCCGAGGCTCGCGCGGCCAAGCCCGTGGAGGTGGCGACCCGTATCGTCATCCGCCCGAAGGCCGTCGACGACGCGGGCTTCACCGTCAGTCAGGAGGAGGACGGCCTCTACCGGGTGCGCGGCGAGAAGCCGGAACGCTGGGTCCGGCAGACCGACTTCAACAACGACGAGGCCGTCGGCTACCTGGCCGACCGGCTCAACCGTCTCGGTGTCGAGGACGAGTTGATGAAGGCCGGCGCCCGGGCGGGCGACGGCGTGGCCATCGGCGCCGAGGACAACGCGGTCGTCTTCGACTGGGAGCCGACCATGGCGGCGGGCGCGGAGATGCTCGGCCGGCGTGGCGAGGACCACCGTCTCGAAGCGCCGCGTCCGGCGGCGCAGCGCCGCCGCGACCGCGAGGCGGAACGCGACGACGCAC
>NZ_JBHVFF010000535.1:0-2438 GCF_042801895.1 Streptomyces sp. NPDC057543
TCGTGCCGATCCAGTTGAAGAACTTCACCCCGGTCGGTACCGCGATGAGGAAGGTCATGAACGAGAAGAACGGCAACAGCACACCGCCGGTGACGAACATGTGGTGCGCCCACACAGTCGCCGAGAGGCCGGCGATGGAGATCGTCGCCCCGATCAGACCGAGATAGCCGAAGACCGGCTTGCGGCTGAAGACCGGAAGGATCTCGGTGACGATCCCGAAGAACGGCAGAGCGATGATGTACACCTCCGGGTGACCGAAGAACCAGAAGAGGTGCTGCCAGAGCAGCGCGCCGCCGTTGGCCGGGTCGAAGACGTGCGCACCGAACTTGCGGTCCGCCTCCAGCACCAGCAGGGCCGCCGCGAGGACCGGGAAGGCCAGCAGGACGAGGAGAGCGGTCAGCAGGACGTTCCAGACGAAGATCGGCATGCGGAACATCGTCATGCCGGGTGCGCGCATGCAGATGATCGTGGTGATGAAGTTGACCGAGCCGAGGATCGTGCCGAAGCCGGAGAAGGCGAGACCCATGATCCACATGTCGCTGCCGATGCCCGGCGACCGGACCGCGTCGGTCAGCGGGGAGTAGGCGAACCAGCCGAAGTCGGCCGCGCCCTGCGGGGTGAGGAAGCCGGCTACGACGATGAGCGAGCCGAAGAGGTACAGCCAGTACGCGAACATGTTCAGCCGCGGGAACGCCACATCGGGGGCGCCGATCTGCAGCGGCATGATCCAGTTCGTGAAGCCCGCGAACAGTGGGGTGGCGAACATCAGCAGCATGATCGTGCCGTGGATCGTGAACGCCTGGTTGAACTGCTCGTTCGACATGATCTGCGTGCCGGGACGGGCCAGCTCCGCGCGCATGGCCAGGGCCAGCACACCACCGACGACGAAGAAGGCGAACGACGTGACGAGGTAGAGCGTGCCGATCGTCTTGTGGTCCGTGGTGGTCAGCCACTTGATGACGACGTTGCCCGGTTGCTTGGCGCGTACCGGAATCTCGTTCGCGTACGCCTCCTCTTCGTCGGCTGCCCCTGTTGTGCCCGTCGTCGTCACTGGGACGCTCCTTCGATTGTCATTCGCGAGTGGACCGCGTACCCGCCAGGGGCGCCGTCTCCACCGGCCGGCCGACCGACCGCTCCCCCGCGCGTCACGCCAGATTCCAGGTGCAGCAAATCAGTCGCGGGGCCACTCCGCGCGGCCCTGCGCCCTCCGTCGCGTGACTTTCACTCGTCAGGGCGTCCTCCGGTCCGGGCCTGCGACCCGCACGCCTGCGCGCGCTCGCGATGCGGTATTCGGCGGGGGTCACGGACGAGGCGTGGTCCGCGGCCGGGCGGGGTCGCCCCGCGCGCCGCCGGTGTGACGACCCGGCGGTACGAGCCGGGGCCCAGGAAGCGGAGTTCTCTCCCGCTCAACCGGCCACGACCGCACACCGGTTCACTCCACCGGTTCGCCACGGCACCTCGGGGCAGCCCGAACTGTCTCACCGGGCAACGTTGTTACCGGGGAGGACGCTGGACGCCCGGACCGGTGACCGGTCCGGGCGCCCCGGCGCACCTCAGGCCAGCCCGCCCGTCGCGCGCACGTTCTGGCCGGTGATCCACCGGCCGTCGTGGCCGGCGAGGAAGGCAACCACATCGGCCACGTCCGCGGGTTCGCCCAGTCGGCCGAGGGGGGTCATACCGGCGACTGCTTCGAGCGCCTCCGGCTGGTTGTTGCCGCGCAGCAGCTCGGTGTCGGTCGCACCGGGCGAGACGGTGTTGACCGTGATCCCGCGGGCTCCGAGTTCGCGGGCGGCAATGGCGGTGAGCTGCTCGACGGCACCCTTGCTGGCGGCGTACGCGGAGATGCCGGGGCCCGGCCGCACGGTGTTCGCGGTGGAGATGTTCACGATGCGGCCACCGTCGCGCATCCGCACTGCCGCGTGGCGGATCGTCATGAAGACCGCTCTGGTGTTGACCGTCATCACCTTGTCGAACACGTCCGGGTCGGTGTCCGCGATGAGGGACGGGGGGAGGCACAGTGCGGCGTTGTTGACCAGGATGTCGAGTCCGTCCAGCTGCTCCTCGGCGGCTTCCATCAGCTGCCGGGCCCCGTCCGGGTCCGCGAGGTCGAGACGGATGGCCGTGGCCGTGCCGCCGTTGTCCCGCACCGTGCGCACGACCTCCTCGGCCGCGTCGTCGCTGGTGGCGTAGTTGAAGACCACACGCGCGCCGTCGCGGCACAGGCGCTCGACGATCGCGCGGCCGATACCCCGCGATCCTCCGGTGACCACCGCGTTCTTACCTGTCGGCACGGTCTCTCCCCCTCGACGAGCAGTTGATCCGGTCGTTCGAACCTACCGGCGCGGTGGCCCGTCGTACGCGATTACGCGGAGAACGAACTGCTGCGTACGCGACAGCGCGGCCGCTCGTCCCTCGCCGGACGAGCGGCCGTTCAGGCC
>NZ_JBHVFF010000536.1:0-2397 GCF_042801895.1 Streptomyces sp. NPDC057543
CCCCCGCCCGGCCCCGCACGGGCACGAGAGAACGGATCAGGAGTACGGGTAGAAGCCCGAGCCGGTCTTGCGGCCGAGCCGGCCCGCGTCCACCATCCGCTGGAGCAGCGGGGGAGCGGCGTACAGCGGCTCCTTGAACTCCGCGTACATCGAGTCGGCGACCGAGGCCACGGTGTCCAGACCGATCAGGTCGGAAAGCTTCAGCGGGCCCATCGGGTGGGCGCAGCCGAGCTCCATGCCGTTGTCGATGTCCTCACGGCTGGCGATGCCCGACTCGAACATCCGGATCGCGGAGAGCAGATACGGAATGAGCAGCGCGTTGACGACGAAGCCGGAGCGGTCCTGGGCGCGGATCGGGTGCTTGCCGAGGACGTCCTGCACCAGGGCCTCGGCGCGCTTCACCGTCTCGTCGGACGTCGTCAGCGCGGGGATCAGCTCGACGAGCTTCTGCACCGGGGCCGGGTTGAAGAAGTGGATACCGATGACCTGGTCCGGGCGAGAGGTCGCCACGGCCAGCTTCACCAGCGGGATGGAGGAGGTGTTCGAGGCGAGGATCGCGTCCTGCCGGGTCACCACCTGGTCGAGCACCTGGAAGATCTCGGTCTTGACCTGCTCGTTCTCCACGACGGCCTCGATGACGAGATCGCGGTCGGCGAACTCCCCGAGGTCGGTGGTGTAGCTCAGCCGGGCAAGGGTCTCGTCGCGCTCCGCCGGAGTGATCTTGCCGCGTTCGGCGGCCTTCGAGAGGGAGTTGTGCAGCCGGGTGCGCCCGATCTCCAGCGCCTCGCCGGTGGTCTCGGCCACCATCACCTCAAGACCGCTGCGGGCGCACACCTCTGCGATGCCCGCGCCCATCTGACCGCAGCCCACTACTCCGACGCGTGCAATGTCGGCCATAGAGTCCGTCACCTCGTGCCTTTCGCTGTTCTCCGAGTCGCAGGTTCCCGTCCGATCCGGTGCCCGCCCCGACCCCCCCGACGTTACCCGCGACCTACGGGTCATCGCGGGCCGGGGCGGGCATGCTCTCGGTTACGCCTGAATACAGGGGCGACGGACGATGACAGAGAGACGGCAGGTGCAACGAAATGCGGCAAATCGCCAGACGAGGCTTTGTTGCGGGTGCGGCCGGAGTGGTCGCGGGGGTGGTGAGCAGCGTCGCCACAGCTGGTGACGCCGCCGCGACTCCGTCCCGGCAGGCCGGTTCCGGGCAGGCGGAAGCACCGGCCCGCGGCGGCGGTCGCGGCGTCGCGCGGCGTGAGCTGCGCGGCATGTGGGTCGCCACCGTCGCCAATCTCGACTGGCCCTCCGCGCCCGGTCTGACGGCGGCCGAGCAGCGGGCCGAGCTGATCGGTTATCTCGACGAGGCCGTCGACCGGCGGCTGAACGCGGTGATCCTCCAGGTCCGGCCGACCGCCGACGCGCTGTGGCCCTCGCCCTACGAACCGTGGGCCCAGTACCTCACCGGGGTCCAGGGCAAGGACCCCGGCTGGGATCCGCTGGGCACCGCCGTCCACGAGGCGCACCGCCGCGGCCTGGAGCTGCACGCCTGGTTCAACCCGTACCGGGTCGCCAACCACACCGACCCGTCCCGGCTGATCGCCACGCACCCCGCCAGGCTGCACCCCGACTGGGTCCTGCCGTACGGCGGGAAGCTCTACTACAACCCCGGAATCCCCGAGGTCCGCCGCTTCGTCCAGGACGCGATGCTGGACGCGGTCCGCCGCTACGACATCGACGCCGTGCACTGGGACGACTACTTCTACCCGTACCCGGTGGCCGGACAGGTCTTCGACGACGACGCCACGTACGCGAAGTACGGCGCGGGCTTCCCGGACAAGGCCGCCTGGCGGCGCGACAACACCGACAAGCTGGTGCGCGAGACCGCCGAGCGGATCAAGAGCATCAAGAAGCACGTGAAGTTCGGGATCAGCCCGTTCGGTGTGTGGCGCAACGCCGCGACCGATCCGCTCGGCTCCGACACGAAGGCGGGTGTTCAGACGTACGACGATCTGCACGCCGACACCCGCGGCTGGATCAGGAAGGGCTGGATCGACTACATCTGCCCGCAGATCTACTGGAACATCGGCTTCGCGGCCGCGGACTACGCCAAACTGCTGCCGTGGTGGGACGAGGTCGTACGCGGCACGGGCGTCGATCTGTTCGTGGGCGAGGCGCTCTACAAGGCCGGCGACCCCGCGCAGCCCGCCGCCTGGCAGGACCCGGCCGAACTCTCCCGCCACCTCGATTTCGCCGCCGGCTACGACCAGGTACGCGGCCATGTCTACTTCTCCGGCAAGGACGTGGTCACGGACCGGATCGGAACCATGGCCCGGGTGGTGGCCGACCACTACCCGGACAGGGTGCGTCCACCCCGCTGACCGAAGCAGCGGGGTGGAC
>NZ_JBHVFF010000537.1:0-2370 GCF_042801895.1 Streptomyces sp. NPDC057543
CCTGCGCGTCACCCGCACGGACCTCCAGGAACGAATCCATCGAGAACGCTTGGAGTTTCACATGAGAGTGCGTCCAAGACAGTTGCTGTGCCTTCTCGCGTTAACGGTCTCCCTGCTCGCCCTCGCCGCTCCCGCCACGCCGGCGAGCGCCGACCCCGTCCCGGTCAACGGCAAACCCGCAGTGGTACCCGCGCTCCAGAAGTGGCAGGGCCGCACCGGATTCTTCGAGCTGCGCCGGCACAGCCGCATCGTGTTCGCCGGCGCACAGCGCGACCGTCTGCGCGACCAACTCGCCATGCTCCCGGACGAGATCGAGCAGGTCACGGGGCGCAAGCCGGCCCTGTCGCCGCGCCACCCGCACAGCGGCGACATCGTGCTGTCGATCGACCCCACCCTGCCCGAAGCGGTGGACAGCGCCCGGTTCAAGGAAGAGGGCTACACCTTCACGGTCACCGGCGAGAACGTGCGGATCACCGCGCCTACCGCGAAGGGCGTCTACTACGGCACGCGTACGCTCCTGCAGATCCTGCTGCTCGACGACGGCCGTGATTCCGTCCCTGTGGGCACTGCCGTGGACTGGCCGAACTACAAGGTGCGGGGCTTCACGCTGGATGTCGGACGGCGCTTCTTCACCGCGGACTTCATCCGCGACTACATCCGTCTCATGGGCTGGTTCAAGCTCAATGAGTTCCAGATCCACCTCAACGACAACGGGTTCAAGGGCGACCGGCCCTGGAGTGAGGCCCAGGCCGGCTTCCGGCTCAAGACCGACAACCTCGCGCTGTCCGGCCTGGCCTCGAAGGACGGAGCGTACGACCGGCACGACTGGGACTCCTTCGAGGACACCGCCGCCGCCAACGGTGTCACGATCGTCCCCGAGTTCGACGCTCCCGCCCACTCCCTCGCGTTCATCCGGTTCAAGCCGTCCCTCGGTCTTGACAACGGCGACTCCGACCACCTGGACTTGTCCAAACCGGAGACCACCGCGTTCATGAAGTCGGTGTTCGACGAGTTCACGCCGTGGTTCCACGGTCCGGACGTGCACTTCGGCGCCGATGAATACCGGGCCGACAAGCCCCGCTACAAGACCTACTTCAACGAGATGTCCGCCCACATCCGTGCGCTCGGCAAGCATCCGCGCGCCTGGGGCAGCCTGTCCCTGATGGCGTCCAGCACCGAGGGCTACGACCGGGACGTCACCCTCAACAGCTGGAACAACCAGTGGTACGGCCCGCAGGCCGCCAAGAAGGACGGCTACTCGTTCATCAACACCAACGACGCACTGCTCTACATCGTCCCGTTCGCGAGCTACTACCACGGCCACGGCCTGGACGGTAAGTACCTCTACGACAACTGGGAACCCAACGTCTTCCCCGACGGCCAGAGCGTGGCACCGAAGGACCCTCAACTCCTCGGCGCCATGTCCTCGGTGTGGAACGACCTGACCACGTCCAGCTACACCGAACTCGACGTACACAAACTGGTCGAGCCCACCTTCGGAGTCCTGGCGCAGAAGATGTGGAGCGGTGCCAACTCGGGTGTCCCGTACAGCGATTTCATGTCGACCGTGCGCAAGCTCGGCGTGGGTACGGGGCTGACCGAGGTCGCCACGACACTCGCCACCCCGGCCAACAGCGAGCTGAGCGCGGGCAAGCCGGCGACCGCGTCCGCGGGCACGGCCGGCGCGGCGTTCGACGGGGTGAGCACCACCAAGTGGCAGAGCGGCCAGGGAGATCACGCCTGGCTCCGCGTGGACCTCGGCCGCCCCCAGATCGTCACCAAGGTCGACCTGGACTGGGCGCCCGCATACGGCCGCGACTACGCGATCCAGGTGTCCGGGGACGGCACGGCCTGGACCACGGTCGCCCGCCGCACGGACCGCACGTCCGCGGGATCCGACACGCTCACCTTCGAACCGGTCATTGCCCGGTACGTGCGTCTCGTCGGCACCGAAGCGGCCCGCAAACAGGCCGGCTACGCGCTGTGGAGCATGCGCGTCTTCGACGCAGCGGATCTGGCGTTGCACCGGCCGACCACCGCGTCGTCGTCCGAAGTGCCCAGCCTGGGACCGGAGAACGCCACCGACGGTGACCCGGCGAGCCGCTGGGCCAGTGCCTACCGTGACGGCGAATGGATCCAGGTGGACCTGGGCCAGGCACAGCCGGTCCGCCGCGTCCTGCTCGACTGGGAGACGGCGTCCGGACAGGACTACGACATCCAGGTCTCCGACGACGGAGTGAACTGGAAGACAGCCGCCGCCGTCCGGAACAAGCCTGCGGGCGCCCGCGTGGACGACCTCACCTTCGCGCCCGCCTCGGGCCGGTACGTGCGCATGCAAGGCATCAAGCGCACGTCGTCCTTCGGCTATTC
>NZ_JBHVFF010000538.1:0-2347 GCF_042801895.1 Streptomyces sp. NPDC057543
GAGACCTCCCGCACAGCCTGCGCCCGTGGCCTGCTGCGCACCGGAGTCGACGAGAAGACCGGCGAACTCCTTACCGCGTCCGTACTCGCCGAGCGTGCACGCCCACGCCCCCCCACGATGGGCAGAACCCATGCCAGACACCACGTCCAACATGGGATCACTTAGCTGATTAGAGACGCTGAACATCGCGTCCTACAGGGCCGGGTTGCCGGTGGCGAAGTCGGTGTAGGCGCGGCCACGGCCGGCCGTCCGGCGGGCTGCTCGGCCACTGCCGCCCGCAGGGCAGCGGTCAGCTCGGTGAAGGCCTCCAGCGCGACCGCCTCGAGGATCTCGCACTTGCCCCGGAAGTGGCTGTAGAGGAAAGGCTGGCTGTACTCGATCCGTTCGGCGAGCTTACGCGTGGTGACCGCGTCCCAGCTCTGGGCCTCGGCGAGCTCCCGGGCCGTGGAGATGATCAGCTGATGGCGATTCGCCAGTGGGCGTGGAGTTCGCGGTGGCGGTGTTCGTCCACCCGATCCTGAACCGGCTTCCCGACGACAGCTGCATCGCCGCCCGCAACGGCGGGGCCCGGGTGCTCGGCCGGGTCATACCGGTCTGGAACATCAGCTCGATGGTGCTCGGCGCGGTCTGGGCCGCCGCGGCCTGGAAGAGCACGGGCGCCCCGCTGGTCACGGCGGCCACCGCGCTGCTTGGGTTGAGCGTGGTGATGTCGTTGCTGCTGCTGGTGCCGATCAACGACCGGGCCAAGACCTGGACCGCGGAGGGCAGGCCCACCGACTGGAAGCAGCAGGCGGGCCGCTGGGAGCGCTACCACTACGTCCGGGGGGCGTGATCGTGCCGGCCTTCGCCCTGTTCACGGTCGCCCTCGGCCGGTGACGATTCACTCAGCAACACCGATCCCGAGGCCCCGGCCCTGCGGGGCCTCCACTCCGAGTCCCGCTGGTTGCGCTACGCATCCGGTCGCTCATCGTCCACGACCACTGATCACGTCGGATCGACTCGCCTAGGACTGCGCGGCCGGCGCCGGGTCGACCCCCAGCTGCCGGAAGAGGTCGTCCATGTTCAGCTGGTCCCAGTGCTCCGCGAGCAGCCCGTCCTCCACCCGCCAGATGTCGATGGACTGGAAGTTCACCGTGCGTCCGGTCGCCGGTATGCCGAGGAAGGTGCCCTGGTGGGTCGCGGTGTACTCCAGGCGGGCCGCCACCCTGTCCCCTTCCCCGATGACGTCGTGCAGCACGGCCTTCAGGTCGGGGAAGGCCGTGAACACCTCGGTCCAGAAAGCCCGGTTGGCCTCGAGGCCGTCGGCCACCCCCGGATTGTGGTCGATGTGTCCGGGCGCCGTGTGCTCCGGCATGGTGCTGACGTCATGACTGTTGATCATGGCTGCGAAGCTCTGGACAAGAGCGTGGTGATTGTTCGACATCCTGGCCTCTCTCGGTTCGGTCGCGGAACGGTTGGGCAGAGCATCGCGGGCGGCGGTCGAGCCGCTCTGGAGCACGCGCGTCGCCGGTGGCTCGAGCGTGACTTGAGTGCTTCATGGTCAAGCTGGACACCATCCCGGTTCTCGAGCTCGGTATCCCCACGAAAGGAACGCCTTCATGACCGCGTCCGCGCACGGCCAGTCACCGGCTGCCAGGAGCGACTCCGAGTTCGGCGGGTTCGACGCCCAGGAGATGGCCATCGTCCACCGTGCCTTCCGGCGGGAGATCCCGTTGCTCGGCAAGATGATCGCCGCGGTCGCCCCGGGAGACGTCAAGCGTGCCGCTGTCCTCGCCGAGCACTTCACCGACCTGCGCTCCGGGCTGATCAACCACCACGAGGGTGAGGACGAGCTGCTGTGGCCCCCGATGCTCACCCGGGTCGGGCTCGAGCGCGAGGTCGTCCTGCGCATGGAAGCCCAGCACGAGCGGGTCGTCGAGACCCTCGACGCGGTCGACGGCCTGGTCGCCAAGTGGGCGCCCACGGCCCAGGCGGAGGCCCGTGACCGCCTCGTGGCCTCGCTCGAGGAGCATCGCGCGGTGCTGGTCGAGCACATCGACGACGAGGAGGCCCACCTGCTGCCCCTCGCCGAGCAATTCCTCACCGCGAAGGAATGGGCCGCGCTGGGCGAACACTTCGTGCTGAACACACCCAAGACAAAGCTGTTCAAGTACTTCGGGATGGTCATGGAGGAGGCCGACGAGCGGGAGCGCGCGGTCCTGCTCGGCGGCCTGCCCGCGCCCGTCCGCCTGGTGTGGCGCCTGCTGGGGCCGTCGATGTACGCCCGCACCCGTCTACCAGGACACCACCGAGCGCAACGGCATCTATCTGCCGAAGGGCACCTGGACCGACTACTGGAGCGGCCGCA
>NZ_JBHVFF010000539.1:0-2316 GCF_042801895.1 Streptomyces sp. NPDC057543
CCACCTATAACTACACTCTACGAGTCGTCGGCCGGGACAGTTGTTTAAAAGCCACCGCCACAACCCCCCCCCCCCCGGGTCGCTGCGCCGCACCGCGGCGCGCCCCAGCGACGAGGGCCGGCGGCTGGACGAGCTGGCGCACAGCTCGCTGAGCGTGCGGGCCAGCTTCACGGCGTCGTACAACGCGCTGCCCGAGGATGCCCGCGAGGCGCTCCGCTGCCTGGCCCACCTGACGGTGCCCGAGTTCGACGCCCATCTGGCCTGCCCGGTACTCGGCAAGGACTTCGCCACCGTCGAGGACGCCTGCGAGCAGCTGGTGGAGGCCCACTTCCTGAGCGTGGCCGAACCCGCGGGGGCCAACCTCCCCACCCGCTACCGTCTCGACGGCCTGCAACGCAGCTTCGCCCAGGAACTCAGCTCCGGCCGGGCGGGCGCCCTGGACGAAGCCGTCCATCTGCCCATCTGACGCGGCCCACCTGGGAATACACCCGCGGTCAAGACGCACTCCAGTCCAGCGCCCATCCCGGTGTCGGAGAGTCATTTCCGAAGCCACCTACGCGACAGGGCAGGAAGGAGTGGGACCGCAATGACGCCTCCGGACACTCCCCAGGCCGTGCTGCCGGACCTCGGCAGGACCGACGCGGAACCCCGGCCACCGACACCGGCGCGCGCACCCACGATGGTCGAACTGGCCGACGATCTCGCCACCCGCAGGGCGCAGGCCCACTTCGGTCACGACCCGGACGCCGACGCCCGCCACCTCTCCAAGGGCAAGCTGCTGGCCCGCCAGCGCATCGAGGAACTGCTCGACCCGGGCACGTTCACCGAGCTGGGGCTGTTCGCCGAGCACCGGGCGGTGGGCTTCGGCATGGAGGACTCGCATCCCGAGGGCGACGGCGTGATCACGGGCTGGGGCGAGGTCGACGGCCGTACGGTCTTCGTCTTCGCTCACGACGCCCGGGTGCGCGGCGGCGCGCTGGGCGCGACGTTCGCCGCGAAGATCCACCAGCTGCTCGACTTCGCCGACTCCGTCGGTGCCCCGGTCGTCGGCCTCAACGACGGTGGCGGCGCACGGATCCAGGAGGGCATCGACGCCCTGGCCGGCTTCGGCAAGCTCTTCGCCCGTAACGTCCGCGCCTCGGGCGTGGTGCCGCAGATCAGCGTCGTGCTCGGCTCCTGCGCGGGCGGCGCCGTCTACTCGCCGGCGCTGACCGACTTCACGTTCATGGTCGAGGGCATGGCCAACATGTTCATCACCGGGCCCGACGTGGTGCACGCGGTGACGGGCGAGAAGGTCACGCACGAGGAGCTCGGCGGCGCGTACACCCACGGCACCCGCACCGGCGTGGCGAGTTTCGTGGCCCCGGACGAGGAGTTCTGCTTCGAGGGCGTACGGGAACTGCTCTCCTACCTGCCGTCGAACAACGCCGAGACGCCGCCGTACACCAGGCCCCAGGACGATCCGAACCGGCGTTGCGAGGAACTGCTGCGGCTGGTGCCGGTCGACGACCGGGCGCCGTACGACATCAGGACGGTCATCGGCCACATCGTCGACGACGGCGACTACCTGGAGATCCAGGAGAGCTGGGCGCCGAACATCGTGTGCGCCCTGGCCCGCCTGGACGGCCACACGGTCGGCATCGTGGGCAACCAGCCCGCCGCCATGGCGGGGGTGCTGGACATCGACTCCTCGGAGAAGGCCGCCCGGTTCGTGCGCACCTGCGACGCGTTCAACATCCCGCTCGTGACGCTGGTCGACGTGCCGGGGTTCATGCCCGGCACCGACCAGGAGCACAACGCGATCATCAGGCGCGGCGCGAAGCTCCTGTACGCGTACTGCGAGGCGACCGTGCCGCGCGTGCAGGTCATCCTGCGCAAGGCGTTCGGCGGCGCGTACATCGTCATGGACTCCAAGTCGATCGGCTCCGACCTGTCGTTCGCCTGGCCGTCCAACCAGACGGCCGTGATGGGCGCCGACGGCGCGGCCAACATCATCTTCCGCCGGCAGCTGCGCGCGGCGGCGGAGCCGGAGAAGCTGCGCCGGGAGCTGGTCGCCGAATACACCGAGCAGCTGATGAACCCCTTCGTCGCCGCACAGCGCGGACACGTCGACGACGTCATCGACCCGGCGGACACCCGGCGGGTGCTGATCAAGTCCCTGGACATGCTGCGCACCAAACGGGCCCGGCAGCCCGTCCGCAAGCACGGGAACGAGCCGCTGTGAGCGCGCCGGGGACCGCCCCGCTGACGGTGCTGCGGGGCAACCCCACACCGGAGGAACTGGCCGGGCTGCTGGTCGTGCTCGCCGCGCTGCGC
>NZ_JBHVFF010000540.1:0-2282 GCF_042801895.1 Streptomyces sp. NPDC057543
CGACCAGGGGGAAGCGGCCCTCGCTGTTGTCTCTGACGTCAAGTCAGGGAATCGGCCGACGGTGCACACCCGGTGCACAAGAGGGCCGTCCCCCGGCCCCGCGGCTTACAGGTCGAAGTACAGCTCGAACTCGTGCGGGTGCGGGCGCAGCTGGATCGGGGCGATCTCGTTGGTGCGCTTGTAGTCGATCCACGTCTCGATCAGGTCGGACGTGAAGACGCCGCCGGCCTGCAGGTACTCGTTGTCCGCCTCCAGCGCCTCCAGGACGGCCGGGAGGGAGGTCGGGACCTGCTGGACGGTCGCGTGCTCCTCGGGAGCCAGCTCGTACAGGTCCTTGTCGATCGGCTCGGCGGGCTCGATCTTGTTCTTGATGCCGTCGAGGCCCGCCATCAGCAGAGCGGAGAAGGCGAGGTACGGGTTGGACGACGGGTCCGGGGCGCGGAACTCGACGCGCTTGGCCTTCGGGTTGGAGCCCGTGATCGGGATACGCATCGCGGCGGAACGGTTGCGCTGCGAGTACACCATGTTGACCGGGGCCTCGAAGCCGGGGACCAGGCGGTGGTACGAGTTCACCGTCGGGTTCGTGAAGGCCAGCAGCGACGGAGCGTGCTTGAGGATGCCGCCGATGTAGTAGCGGGCGATGTCCGAGAGGCCCGCGTAGCCCTGCTCGTCGTAGAACAGCGGGTCGCCGCCGGCCCACAGGGACTGGTGGACGTGCATGCCCGAGCCGTTGTCGCCGAAGATCGGCTTCGGCATGAACGTCGCGGTCTTGTTGTTGCGCCAGGCGACGTTCTTCACGATGTACTTGAAGAGCATCAGGTCGTCGGCTGCGGCGAGCAGCGTGTTGAACTTGTAGTTGATCTCCGCCTGGCCGGCGGTGCCGACCTCGTGGTGCTGGCGCTCGATCTGGAGACCGCTCTTCTCCAGCTCCAGGGACATCTCGGCGCGCAGGTCGGCGAAGTGGTCGACCGGCGGGACCGGGAAGTAGCCACCCTTGTAGCGGACCTTGTACCCACGGTTGTCCTCGAGGGCACCGGTGTTCCAGGCACCGGCCTCCGAGTCGATGTGGTAGAAGCTCTCGTTCGACGACGTCTGGAAGCGGACGCTGTCGAAGACGTAGAACTCGGCCTCGGGACCGAAGTAAGCGGTGTCGGCGATGCCGGTGGAGGCGAGGTACGCCTCGGCCTTCTTGGCCACGTTCCGCGGGTCACGGCTGTACTGCTCGCCGGTGATCGGGTCGTGGATGAAGAAGTTGATGTTGACGGTCTTGTCGCGGCGGAACGGGTCGACACGGGCGGTCGACAGGTCCGCGCGCAGCGCCATGTCGGACTCGTGGATGGCCTGGAAACCGCGGATCGACGAGCCGTCGAAGGCAAGCTCGTCGGCCGGGTCGAAGGTCGCCGCCGGCACCGTGACGTGCTGCATCACGCCGGGCAGGTCACAGAACCGGACATCGATGAACTTGACGTCTTCGTCGGCGATGAACTTCTTCGCGTCCTCGGCGTTCTGGAACATCCAACTCCTCCTACTCCCGGCCCGGGAGGGACGGGGTTGCAGCTCGTGGTGCGGCCAGTGCGGTGGCACACGCTGGGGCCGACCTTAGGCAGGCCGGATTTCTCAAGCATGACCCATTTGTTTCGCAGAAGTTAACCGAGCCGGGCACGCGCGGCACGTCGAGACCGGTTCGGATCCCTCGTCCGGCCCGCTCGGAAGCCCGCGGCGGCCACCCCGCCCGGCGGTCGGCGGGGCGCGGCGCAGTACCGTGTTCGGGTGGACACTAGGCAAGCAATCGGATCGTGGCTCTCGGGGCCGCGCGCGACCTCCGAGGAGATGGGCGTCGAGTTCGGCCACCGGGGCAAGCGGCTCGGTCTGCCCGAGCACGGGCCGGGTTCCGTGGCGCCGTTCGGCCGACGCCTGGGCGCGCTCTTCATCGACTGGGCCCTGTGCATGCTGATCGCATACGGGCTGTTCGCCCGCGGTGACCAGCAGGCGGCGGGAAACTGGGCGCTCGGCGTCTTCCTCGTACTGGGCGTGCTCACCGTCGGGACCATCGGCTGCACGCCCGGCAAGCGCGTCCTGGGCCTCCGGGTCGTCGCCGAGAGCGGCGGTCGGCTCACGTTCGGGCGGGCGGTCGTCCGCAGCGTGCTGCTGTGCCTGGCGATCCCGGCCCTGGTCTGGGACCGCGACGGCCGCGGCCTGCACGACCGGCTGGCCCGCGCTGTCCAGGTCCGCATCTGAGCGAGGCCGGAACGACGAAGAGGGCGGGTCACGAACCGGTTCGG
>NZ_JBHVFF010000541.1:0-2273 GCF_042801895.1 Streptomyces sp. NPDC057543
GTCCGCGTCCGCGGACCGGTCGGGCCCCTCACCCCGTTCATGCGCGCGTGGAGCCTACTTCTGCTCCTGCTGCTGGTTCTCGATGGACTTGCGGACCTCGTCCATGTCCAGCTTCCTGGCCTGTCCGATGACATCCTCCAGCGCCGCCTCCGGCAGCGCCCCCGGCTGAGCGAACACCGCTACGTTGTCCCGGACGATCATCAGTGTGGGAATGGAACGGATCTCGAAGGCCGCCGCCAACTCCTGCTGCGCCTCGGTGTCGACCTTGGCGAAGACCAGGTCGTCGTGGCGTTCGGACGCCGCGTCGTAGACCGGCGCGAACTGCCGGCACGGGCCGCACCAGGAAGCCCAGAAGTCGATCAGGACGAAGTCGTTGTCACTGACGACCTGATCGAAGTTTTCCTTGGTGAGCTCAACGGTGCTCATACTCTGCTACCTCTTCCTCTGCCCGCTCGGACCTGTCCCGCACAACCGTGCTGGTACGTGCGCTATTCCGCCTGCCCATGTGGCCACCGCGCACACCCGCGATCAGACTGTTCCCATGACAGAAGCTTCCCTGAACGCCGAATACGACGTAGTGGTCATCGGAGCAGGTCCGGTGGGTGAGAACGTCGCCGACCGGGCGCGTGCCGCCGGGCTGAGCACGGCGGTCGTCGAGACGGAACTCATCGGCGGCGAGTGCTCCTACTGGGCCTGCATGCCCAGCAAGGCCCTGCTGCGGCCGGTGGTCGCCCGCGCCGACGCCCGCCGCCTGCCCGGCCTCAGCGACGCCGTCCAGGGACCACTCGACGTGGCAGCGGTCCTCGCCCGCCGCGACGCATACGCCTCGCACTGGAAGGACGACGGACAGGTCGCCTGGCTCGAGGGCATCGGAGCGGACATCTACCGCGGCCGGGGCCGGCTCACCGGCGAGAAGGCCGTCTCCGTCACCGCCCCCGACGGCACCGTGCACCGGCTCACCGCCCGGCAGGCCGTCGCCGTCTGCACCGGCAGCCGCGCCGTCGTCCCCGCCCTGCCCGGCGTCGACGGGGCCCGTCCCTGGACCAGCCGGGAGGCGACGAGCGCCAAGAAGGTGCCCGGCCGCCTCGTGATCGTCGGGGGCGGCGTGGTCGGGGCGGAGATGGCCACCGTCTGGCAGGCCCTCGGCGCCCGGGTGACGATGCTGATCCGCGGCAAGGGACTCCTCCCGAAGATGGAACCCTTCGCCGGTGAACTGGTCGCGCAGGCGCTGACCGAGGCGGGCGCCGACATCCGTACCGGAGTCTCGGCGACCTCCGTACGGCGTACGGTCCCGGACGGGCCGGTCGTCGCGGAACTGGACAACGGCGAGCGAATCGAGGCCGACGAGATCCTCTTCGCCACCGGCCGCGCCCCGCGCACCGACGACGTGGGCCTGGAGACGGTGGGCCTCACGCCCGGCTCCTGGCTCACCGTCGACGACAGCTGCCTCGTCGAAGGCACCACCTGGCTCTACGCCGTCGGCGACGTCAACCACCGGGCGCTCCTCACCCACCAGGGCAAATACCAGGCGCGCATCGCGGGCGCCGCGATCGCCGCCCGCGCCGAGGGAGTGCCGCTGCTGGAGACCGACCGGTGGGGCGCCCACGTGGCCACCGCCGACCACGCGGCCGTTCCCCAGGTCGTCTTCACCGATCCCGAGGCCGCCTCGGTCGGCCTCACCCTCGCCGAGGCAGAGCAGGCCGGCCACCGTGTACGCGCCGTCGATCACGACCTCGCGGCGGTCGCGGGCTCCGGCCTGTACGCGGACGGCTACCGCGGCCGCGCCCGCATGATCGTGGACCTCGACCGGGAGATCCTGCTCGGTGTCACCTTCGTCGGACCCGGCATCGGCGAACTGCTGCACTCGGCGACGGTCGCGGTGGCGGGCGAGGTCCCCATCGGCCGACTGTGGCACGCCGTCCCCGCCTATCCGACGATCAGCGAGATCTGGCTGCGCCTGCTGGAGGCATACCGCGACGCATAGGGTCCGGGCCGCCCGTCCCCGGCGGCTCACCGGACGGGGGCGGCAGCCTTGCCGACCGTGACGACGGCCACGAGCGGCGCCTTCGTGTGCGGGTGCCGCGGCGCGTCGAACACCTCCTTCGCAGGGTGACGCGGACCCCGGCGGGTATGGCGGCCCGCCCGGTCCCGCCCCGGCAGATGCAGCCTGGCCGCCTCGTGCGGCACCCGCCAGGGCACGACCCGGCCGGGTGACCTGCGCGCCAATCACCACGCACCACCAGCAGACGGCGGAACCCGCCGGGAGCCTCCCC
>NZ_JBHVFF010000542.1:0-2252 GCF_042801895.1 Streptomyces sp. NPDC057543
CTGCTGCGCCGGACGGCACCGGCCTCGTGACGTCGGAAGAGGTCTACCAGCGGCCGCGTGCCGGTGCGGAGCCGAGCTTGGAACTCAGCACCGACAGGAAGGTCGGGAGCTTGTCCACCGCGGATTTGGGGACAGGAGTGACGTGGACCGTGTCCCGCACCACGTCCTGCACGACGAGCTTGTAGGTACCGCCTTCCTGGACGAGTTCGGCGGCGTAGAGCACTGTTTCCACCAGAGATCCTTCGGTTGTGTCGTGCGACGAGTCAGGCGCAGGTGAGCCAGGCGCTCCACGCCTTGGTGGCCTGCTGTTCGTCCGTGTCCTCGGCGAACAGGTGGTGGCCCAGCCAGATCGGCCAGTTCCAGGTGCTGCCGTTGAAGAACCGGTACAGCGCGTCCGGGCCGCGCAGGCCGACGAAGTCGGGGCTCAGCCAGTCCACAACGACCTCCTCCGAGCCGCCGTCCACACCCGGGAGGTCGAGCGACAGCCGGTCGCCGACGGTCGTGTCGTGGGCGAGGCCGAGGCGTCGGCGCAGGGCGGCGAAGTCGGCGGGGTCGTCGGTGCGCTCGCCGCGGCCGGCCTTGACGTAGACGACGGGGCGGCCGGCGAAGTGCCTCAGGTACTCGGCGAGGGCGTGCTGGTAGAAGTCGACGTGCTTCTCTGCCGCGTCCGCCTTGGTGTCCCACGTGTCGTCGACGACGCCCGTGTGCACCCAGTGGATTCCCATGCGCAGGTGGCTCGTTCCGCCGTCGAGCGGCTCGATCCGGTAGGTGAGCGTGTTGGAGAACCCGTCGTCCAGGGCCACGCGCACGGCGAAGTGGTGCGGCGGCTCCCACGCCACGACGGTGCCGTCGGCCCGGGTGACCTTTCCGCCGACGTGCGGCTCGACCTCCATGGGGTACAGCCAGCCGAGGTTGCCGGTGCCGGTGGCGACCGCGTGCCAGACCTGCTCAGGCGTGGCGGGCAGGTCCTGCTCCCGGCGGACCTCGAACTCTCGGGCCATGGTCACTTCTCCTTCGTCATCGTTCATGTGTCAGTAGCTGAGTGGGAGGGCGCTCAGCCGCCGTTGCAGTGGGTTGGGCCGCCATTCGAGGGCCGCCCCGTCGGCCAGCCGCAGGTGCGGGAGCCGACGGACCAGCGTGCCGATGGCCACCTCTGCCTGGAGCTTGGCCAGCGGACCGCCGAGGCAGAAGTGCGGGCCGTTGCCGAAGCTCAGATACCGGTTGCCGGGGCGCGACAGGTCGAGCCGGTCGGGATCCTCGAAGCGCTCGGGATCACGGTTGGTGGCGGCGAGGAACAGGTACACCAGCTCGCCCTCGCGCAGCGTCCGCCCGCCGATCCCGACGTCCTCGGCGACGACCCGGACGATTGCCTGGGTCGGCGTGTCGTAGCGGGCCAGTTCGTCGACGGCGGTGCGGATCAGCGCCGGGTCCTCGCGCAGCCGGGCCAGCTGGTCGGGGTGGCGGAGCAGGGCGAGCACACCGTTGCCGACCAGGTGGGTGGTGGTCTCGTCGCCCGCGGTGATCAGGACGAAGCAGGTGGACAGCAGTTCGGAGTCGGTGAGCCGGTCGTCCTGCGCCTGCGTCGCGACCAAGGCGCTGATCAGGTCGTCGCCCGGGTCTGCCCGGCGTCGGCGGACGAGTCGGGCGAGGTACTCCTCGTACTGCTCGATCGCCGCCTCGGACTTGTCGATGTCCTCGCTCAGCCGGCCGAGGCGGCGGAACCATGTGTTGACCTGCGGACGGTCCTCGGGTGGGATGCCGAACAGCTCGCAGATGACGGACAGCGGCAGCGGGGAGGCGACCGCCTCGATCAGGTCCATGGCCGACCCCGCCGCGACCGCCTCGTCGATGAGCCGGTCGACGATCCGCTGGACGCCGTCGCGCAGGGCTTCGACGCGCCGGGCGGTGAAGGCACGGTTGGCCAGCTTGCGCAGCCGGGCGTGGTCCGGCGGGTCGGTGTTGCTCATCACCCGGCCGAGCCGGTCGGTGAGCCTGCTGAAGGCCTTCAGGTCGCCGCCGAGCGCACCGTAGGCGCGGGTCATCCGGTCCCGGTCGTTGGACAGCCGAAGGTTTCCCAGGGCCGCCTCGACGTCGGCGTACCGGGTGAGGTACCAGATGCCCTGGGTGCTTCGGTGGACCGGGCTCTCTCGCCGCATTCGGGCGTAGAACGGATATGGGTCCCGGCGGACCGCGGGCGTTTGCAGCGCTGCGGCGAGGTCGCCGGGCCGGACGAGGCCCGCGGTGCCGCGGGC
>NZ_JBHVFF010000543.1:0-2228 GCF_042801895.1 Streptomyces sp. NPDC057543
AGCGGGCCGGTGTGGGACTGGGCTGCCGGTCACGGACCCGTGACCGGCGCCTTGTCCGCCACCACCGGATGCCTCGCCGTCGCCACCACCGGAGCAGCCACCGGCATGCCCCCGGGCTGGGCCCTCGCCGTCGGCGCCGCCGGGGCGATCGGCCACACCGTTTCCAGCCTGCGTGAACGTCTCTCTGCCCGCACCATCGGCATGCGGTCCGCTTCGTGGCTGGTCGGCGCCGGGTGGACGACGTGGGCCATGACCACCGGCCCGCTCACCTGGGCCGCGCTCGGATCGCTCGCCACGATCGGCGCCGGCATCGGCGCCGCCGCCCGCTCCACCCTCCTGCACGAGGAGGCCCGCGAACTGGAGGCCATCGCCGCCGATGAGCGCCAGGTCGCCCGCGAACTCGGCGCGGAGCGGCGGGCGATCGCCGCCGAGTGGATCGACCGGGTGCAGCGGGTCTGCGGTCTCACACTGCGGGTCCTCGCGGTGGAGATCTGGCCCACCGGCACCGGCTTCACCATCGACGCTGAACTCCCCTCCGGTGGCACCACCTACGACCGGATCGCTCAGCACTCCGCTTCCCTCTCCGCTGACGCCCGGTTGCCGCACGGCTGCACCGCCGTCGCCTCCCAGGGCATTAACCAGGGCCGCGTCCTGATCGACGTAACCACCGTCAACGTCCTCTCTGAGGAACGCGATTACCCCACCAACTACACGCCTCTGTCGATTCACACCGGCATCCCGTGGGGCTACCGCACCAACGCCAAGGAGATCTGCGTCTACCTGCGCGAACAGTGCGCCCTGGTCGTCGGCCCCACCGGGTCCGGCAAGACCAACATGGTCCACGTCATCCTGGCCGGATTCGCCCGCACCACCGACGTGCTCACCTGGGTGATCGACCTCAACGCCGGATCGGCCGGCCTCCCCTGGGTCCGCCCCGCCCTCGACGCCAACGGGGCCCCGGTCGACGGGGTCCGGCCGGGCATCGACTGGCTCGCCTCAACGTACGAGGAAGCCGCCCTGATGCTCGACGCGGCCCTGACGATCGGGCTGCACCGCAAGGTCGCCTACCAGGACCTCATGGCACAAGCGAACACCGACAAGCTGCCGATCAGCGCGAAGATTCCCCAGATCATGCTGGTGATCGACGAGGGTGCGGAGATCCTGACCAGCACCGACCGGCGCATGAAGGAACTCGCGAAGAAGATCCTCGAAGTGATCCGGATGCTGCGCGCCATGGGCATCCGCACCGTGCTCACCGCGCTCGGGGCCACCGGCTCCGTCCTCGGCAACCTGATGATCCGCCGCGAAGCCAAAGCCCGCGTCTGCCTGACCGGCGGGGAGGTGGAGGGCATGGACCTGAGCAAGGTCTTCCCCGGAGCCCGCGGGCTCCGCGTGGACCAAGCCCCGCACGTAGGCGCCGGGTTCATGGGCACCCCGGAATCCGCGGCGGCCCTGTTCAAGAACTGGCGGATCCTGCCCGACCAGATCCGCGACATCGTCGTCGCCACCTCCGACACGCACCCACACCTGGACAGCATCTCCAGCAAGGCCGCCGGAGACGCCTACGCGAACCGGTGGGATCCGGAGCGCACCGCGTGGATGCGGGACACCACCCCGACCCCGGACACCGGCGCCCCGGCGCAGACGGCCGACAGTACCGGCGGGCTGAACCTGTCCGCGCTCCGCAACGAGCAGGCCGCACCGGTGACGGATGAGGACGAGGCCGTGCGTGCGTTCATGGAGCAGATCGACGCGCGGTTCGCGACTGCCCCCGAGCCCGGGAGTACGCCGGAGCCCCCGGCGGCATCGCCGGGTCTGAACCTGTCCGCGCTTCGCAGCGGCGACGATGAGGGCGGCCCGGCGTGGCTGGCTGACGCGGTCGCCGCGATCAAGGCAGCGGGAGCGGTGGGCATGAAGCCGTCCGCCGTCGCCGATCTCGTCCGCCGTAGCCGCCAGGCCGTGCGGGCCGCACTGAAAGCGGCGGCCGAGCGGGGCGAGCTGGTCTACCGGGACAACGGACCGCACTCCGTCTACGTCCACCCCGACCACGCCTGAACGACTCACAGAGCGCTACTGGCTACTGGTTACTGGCAACTTGCCACTAGCCAGTAGAACGCCCTCCTACTGGCAACCAGAGGCCCCAACAGGGCCTTCTCCGCTTGCCAGTAACCAGTAGCCACTAACCACTACGACCACGCACCGTCACAACGCGGCGGGCGGCGCCCACC
>NZ_JBHVFF010000544.1:0-2206 GCF_042801895.1 Streptomyces sp. NPDC057543
AACCTCCCCATACGACAACGTCGGCCTTCAAGACCACAACCGGGTGTTGAAGGCCGACGTCACGCCGAGCCACGAATTCGCCAACAGCATCCCCGGGGGTGCAGCGCCTTGACGTCTTCGCGGGGCCAGGAGCCGCAAGGACGTCCTCACCGACTTCGACGCGGTGGGCGAGCGGGGTGACACACTGCTGATCGTCTCGTGCAAAAGCCGTCCCTACACGCCCTGTTACGACGCCGGTGACCACAAGACCGTCCGCAACGGCGCCACGCTGGTCCAACGGGCCGTTGCCCAGTGGGAAGAGGTCGTTGCCACACTGACCAAGCAACCCGTCGGGGCCAACTACGACCTGAGCCGCTACCGCCGAATCCTGGGAACGGTGTGCATTCCCCACACCCCCTACACCCCTCTCGGTCGGGCCACCGAGATCATCGACGCGAACGACGAAGGGCAGCCGCTGCGGGCAGCGAACAGCTACGAAGAACTGGCAGCGTGGCTCGGAGCCTCAGACCGCTAGTATGGCGTGTTTTAGAAGCCCCGCCTGCCTCACCCTTCGGGCGGACGACGCTACTTCTAGGGCCTGTTGCGAAAGTGACTCTTGAGACCTGGCCGGATCCCTAACAGCGAACGGCGGTGCTACGTGGTTCCCCCCGTGGTGGGGGTTGCTCCCGCTGTGGTGAGAAGATCGGCGGTTTCGGGGTGGGGGCCGTTGTTCGCCCAGTCCAGGGGGGACCAGCCCGCACCCTGATCTTCACGAAGGTTCGGGTCGGCGCCGTATGCCAACAGCTCGCGCACCGTTTCGGTGTGGCCCCAACATGCGGCCGCGCACAACGGCGTGCCCTCCGAGCCAAGTCCGCTGCTTTCGGTGTCAGGGGAGGCCCCGGCCGCCAAGAGCAGGCGGGCAATCTCTGATTGTCCGTTCACGGATGCCGTGTACAGCGGGGTGGCGCCCTCGCTGTCTCCTCGCTCCGGGTCGGCTCCAGCCCGTAGAACCGCCTTCACGCGGACGGTGTCACCCACCAGAATTGCTCCGAAGAGCCGATGAGAGAGCTTCTTCCGCCGCCGCTGGTTCATGGGTGCCGAGGTTAGCGACCAGGTACGTGGCGAGGCCAGTCACAGCCATTCGTTGATGGCGGCGACCAGCACGGTCGCTTCGTAGCGGACAGCCAACTTGTCGTACCTCGTGGCCACGGCCCGGTGCCTCTTCAGCCGGTTGATCCCGCACTCCACCGCGTGACGCTCGCGGTAGTCGACCTTGTCGAACTTCGGTGGCCGGCCACCGAGGGAACCACGCTTCTTGCGGTTGCGGACCTGGTCGACCTTCTCCGGGATCGTGCAACCGATGCCGCGTCTGCGCAGGTAGGCGCGGTTCTCATTGGAGCCGTAGGCCTTATCGGCACGGACCCTGTCCGGCCGGGTACGAGGTCGGCCTGGGCCAATCCGCGGCACCCGGATAGCCTCCAAGACCGGCTGGAACTGGGGGCTGTCATGCCGGTGGCCAGCGGTGACGAGCAGCGACAGTGGCTTCTGCCCCTGCTCGACCGCCAAGTGGAGCTTGGTGGTCAGCCCGCCTCGGGAGCGCCCGAGGCCGTGGTCGCCGGGCTCGACGCCGACGCCACCTGGAGGTTCCTTTTGCAGATCCCCTTTTTACGCGCACCTGCAGCGTGCTGGTGGGCGCGGGCGATGGTGGAGTCCACACTGACATCCCAGGTGATCAGGCCTTCTGCATCGGCCTCGGCCTGCAATTGCTCAAGGATCTGCCTCCAGGTGCCGTCTCGCTGCCAGCGCCGGAACAGGTCGTAGACCCGATCCCACGGCCCGTACCGCTCAGGCACGTCCCGCCACGGCGCACCGGTCCTGGTCCGCCACCGTATGCCGTCGATCAGATGCCGACGCGTCCACGTCGGTGGCCGGCCAGGCTTCTTGCCCACCGGCAGCAATGGCTCAAGCCGAGCCCACTGGTCGTTCGTCAGATCCCCACGCCCCACAGCGCTTGATCATCCCACGACCTTGATCGACTTTCGCAACAGGCCCTAGTCACATGATCGGCCGGACAAGTCCTAGCTGTCAGGGCGGGTTGACGTGGGTTCAGGCAGCCAGAAGACAGCCATAGCTAGGCACTGTTTCTCGGATCTCCGGACGTGGGTGGGGTGTTGGGGGCAGGCTGGCTTCATGGGACGTGGGGATCTGACGAATGCGGAGTGGGATC
>NZ_JBHVFF010000545.1:0-2198 GCF_042801895.1 Streptomyces sp. NPDC057543
CCGTCACCAAACGTGACGGCGAGGACCTCGGTTCGTACACCCGGCGCATCCTCGACACCCCGGGCGCCCTGCTGATCAAGGAGTCCGACCTGGCACACAACGCCGATCCGGCCCGCCTCGCCGTCCTGGAACCGGCGACCCGTACCCGACTGGCCGAGAAGTATGCGCAGGTACGACGGTTGCTCGGGCTCACCCCAGGTGAATCGCCCGCCGAGCAATCGGTTCAAGCCAACACGGCGACGGACTGAACCACCCGGATCAGCGCCCGACCACGTCCCGCCGGAACGCCCAGTTCATCTCCGGCTCGGTCACCACGCGCAGCACTCTGCGTACCGGTGGCGTACACATCAGCGTCACCGCGGCGGCCGCGACCAGGGAGACGAGGACCAGACCGGCGGGCGCCGAGAGCCACTCGTAGATGTCGAACACCCCGGCGTATCCGGCACCCTTGATCAGGAATCCGTGCAGCAGATAGCCGCAGATCGTCCCGGCGCCGAGCACGGTGAACCACATGTGGCGGCGCGGCACCCAGGACAGGAACCCGATGGTGAGCAGGAGCGCGCAGCCGAACATCGCCAACGTCATCACGGCACCGGACCACCACGGTGCGCCCATCTCCTGCGCGCTGTTGCTGCGGTAGAACCAGCCCAGCTGCATCCGCGGCGCCGCCCAGTACGCGAAGACCAGGGCCCCGGCGAACAGCGGCAGCGCGAGCATCCGCACCTCACGCCGGCGGATCAGCTGGAAATGCTCGGGTTTCAGCTGGAGTCCCAGCACGAAGAACGGCAGGAACTGCAGAACCCGCTGGAGATCGAGATCATCGCCGATCGTCGGGGAGAGCGAGGCGAGTACGGCGATGACGAGCGCCACCGGCAGCGGATGGCGCAGGGCCTGCCACAGCGGTGTGGTGAGCCGCCAGATGAACAGCGCGGCCAGGAACCAGGTGAGATACCAGGGGTCGAGCAGGCTGATCGGCTGATCCGGCGAGCCGTCCGCGTACCGCTTGAACAGTGAATACGCCGTCTCGAACACCACATAGGGCACGGCGACGCCGGTGACCAGGCGTTTCACCTTGGCGGCGGAGAGATCGAACGAGCGGGAGAAATAGCCGGAGATGATGATGAACGCCGGCATGTGAAAGGTGTACGCCACCATGTACAGCGCACGGGTGGTCCGGCTGCCGTCCATCACCGGTTCCCACGCGTGCGCCACCGCGACGAGCACGATGGCCAGATATTTGACGTTGTCGAAGTAGGCGTCACGCTTCTTCGCCGGCGCACCCGCCGGAGGCTTGTTCGCCACCGGTGCGGGGGGCGCCGCCGTAACGGTCGTCGTCCCTTGGCGTCTGGGCTCCGACTCCCGGGTCGCCGATGCGAGCGGGGCCCTCTGAAATACGTTCGGAGCGTGGAACATCTAAAGCACCTTAGACGCCTCGATTGCCATGCGTAAAACCGCGCACGGATATTGAGTGTTCGCGTCCAATCAAAAACGAAACCACCAAGAACTGGCCGCTATGCCCAGTTTCATCCCCATTAAATGGGGCATATCGACGAGTGGTTGGAGGGAGTGAATTTCACTGCACTGGGGCCTTGGAATTGCATGTGAATGAAGTGTGCGGGTATGGAAACCGTCACAGTTGCGCGCCGTTGTGATTGTTTTATTCACAGATCGCTCACAGGTGCGCGGAGCAAGGGCGGGACCTGTGACGCCCCCCTCGTGCGACCGTGCGCCCCCGGGCGCACGCGGGGCGCAAGGATGGCGCGATCCCATCACTTCGGCCCGTCACCTGGCAGCCGGCACAGGGGAGTTGGTGGCACGATGGACGGAACGGAGGAGTGCTCGGCCGCACATCTCCGGGCCGGCAAGGCGGACCGACCAAGGGTGTGATCAGTCGTGGCCATTTCACTGTCTGTGGTGCTTCTGTTGGCGATCATCCTGGTGGTCCTGATCCGAGGTGGCTCCATCAAGGCAGGACCCGCGATCGTCGCGGTGCTCTTCGGCTTCTTCCTGGCATCGACCGGCATGGCGCCGTCGATCAGCAAGTTCATGAACTCGATAGCGGAGAGCATCAACCAGATCACCTTCTGATCCGGTCCAGGTCCGGTTCCTCCCCTGCCCGCCACGCGCCCCGGCGCGCAGCCGGCAGGAGGCACGAGCGGAACGCGAAGGGCCCGGTCCGACGAGCAATTCGTCGGACC
>NZ_JBHVFF010000546.1:0-2186 GCF_042801895.1 Streptomyces sp. NPDC057543
TCGCTGAGTAGGCCCGGAGCGCGGTGCCGGGATTGCTCCCGGTCCGTTTCTCCGGACCTCTCGCCGAACCCGCCGTGCGTCTCTCAACGCAGCGGGCTCTCCACGGTCTCTGCCGTCAGGCGGGGTTCGCGGGCTGCCATGGGTTGGGGATCGTGCTGGCCCGGTATCGGTAACGGCTGACCGTGACCGATGCGATCCGGAACAGTTCGATCCCGTCTGCCGCGATCGGTCGCCACCGCCCGGTGGGGGTGGTGAACCGTCGGCGGACGTCGCCCCAACTCCAGTGGTGACGTGTCCGCAGCATGCGGATCAGACGCCACCACACGAAGGCGTCGAGCTTGTCGAAGACATGCTTGGCGACTGCGTGCTTGAAGTAGTTGGCCCAACCGCGCATGATCTGAGTGAGTCTGATCAGCACGGTGGCGAGATCCTGCTGCGATGTCCTGTTTGTCAGGGCACGAATCTTCGCCTTCAGCGACCGGGTGGGCCGGTCGCCGATGAAGGTATAGACGTGCCATTTGTTCGTGCCTCCTTTGCGTTTCCACTGGATGCGGAAGCCCAGGAAGTCGAACGCATCGCTCATGTGCACGATCCGTGTCTTGGCCTGCGACAGTCGCAGGCCAAGCGGTTCGAGCAGGTCAGCGATCTCTTCGCGCAACGCCGCGGTGTCGGCCTCGGTGCCATGCACCAGGACGACGAAGTCGTCCGCGTAGCGGACGACCCGCCACGTCGGCCGGCCTTTGCGGCGCCGGTAGGCGCGTTTGCCCTCGGTGGCCATCGTCCCGACTGGCTCCCACGGTCCGTGCAGGTGCTCGTCGAGCACCGACAGAGCGATGTTCGCCAGCAGCGGAGACAGGATGCCTCCTTGCGGGGTGCCGGTCAGTGTCTCCTTGCTCTCGCCGAGTTCAGTAAGAATCCCGGCCTTGAGGAAGGCTTTGACCAGCATCAGGATGCGCTTGTCTTTCACCCGGTGCCGCACTCGGTCCATCAGGGCCGGGTGGTCGATCGAGTCGAAGCACGCCTCGATGTCCGCATCCAGCACCCAGCGATACCCCCGGGTGCCGAAATAGTGAATCTCGGCGATCGCGTCCTGGGCCCGCCGTCGGGGCCGGAACCCGTAGGAGACCGGCTTGAAGTCGGCCTCGAAGATCGGTTCCAGCACCAGCTTCAGCGCCGCCTGAACGACCCGGTCCGCGATCGTCGGAATCCCGAGCCTGCGGACCTTCCCCGAGCCTCCCGGCTTGGGAATCATGCGTTCCCGCACCGGCAAAGGACGGAACGAACCGTCCTTGAGAGCGGCCCGCAGGTCGTTCAGGAACCCGGGGACACCGATGGATTCCTCGACGTCGGTGGCGGTCAGGCCGTCGACGCCGGGAGTCCGGGCTCCGCGGTTGCCCGCGACCCGGTCGAACGCCACCAACAGCGTCGCCGGGTCGTGCACGAAGTTGAACAGGTCATCGAACCGGCGGCCAGGATCGGCCACCGCCCAACGGTGAAGCTTGGTCTGCATCTCCAGTACCCGGACCCGGGGGCCCGGAGCTCCGCCATTCGGCGGGGCTTCTTCCGGCATTGCAGCATCCTTCCCTTCTCGATACCGCTGCCGCCCTTCCCCAAGTGACCGGCTTTCCCGGCCTCGGAGTACTACGGCGGCTCCGCCCCGTCCCCAACCGATCGGCGGTCGATGCGCCCAGCCCCGGCAGCCTGTTGGAGACAAACGGCGGGGCGAGGTTCGGGACGGTTCCCGTGTTCACTGTGGTTCGCTCGATGGAGTAGGAGCCCGACTGTGTCCCTGCGGCATCGCCACGAGTACGCCGCAGGCCTTCCTCGTGGCCTCCCGGTCAGCTTTCGTAGACCGACCCAGGAGTTGTCAGACCACCCGAAAGGATGACCCGAGTACGCACCGCTTCCGGCCCAGATTCGCCAGGTTCGAGCCGGAGGCACTTTAAGAGACGTAAAACGCCGGTTCCTCGCGTACTCCTCTCCATCACGCTTGCCGGACCCGCCCCATCTGGCAGTACTGGACACGTCCCGGCTTTGTCAGGGCTGCTCTCGCCCTCCTCGGCATCACCCGGATCAGGCTGCCCTCAGCTTCAACCCCACTGCTGCGACAGCGGGTTGGTGCAGGTCTTCCACCTCCACTCGAACCAACAGCGCCTCACGGCGCAAACGGAATGTGTGCCAGAACC
>NZ_JBHVFF010000547.1:0-2154 GCF_042801895.1 Streptomyces sp. NPDC057543
GCCCTGAGGCCTACCAGCTGCGATGTGTCGGTTTCATGTCGGTGAGCTGGTGGCAGTGACGGTTGATCAGGTGGGCGTCTTCTTGCAGGTCTCTGGGTTATGGCGACGGCTGGCTGCTGACACGAGGTGGTGCTTTGCGTCTCGGTGGCTGACGTGGAGCGGTGCATTTACAGGTGGCTCACTGTCATGAAGGCGGTACATCGCACTACGGGACTCGCGCCCTGTGGTCACGATCTCAATACATCAAAGCCCGGCATCCCTAGCGACTGCCAAGATCAGCCCATGCCAGTTGATGAAAGCGGTAAGACCGCCAGAGAGCCGGTGACCACAACTGTCCTCAAAACGCGTAGATGGGTGCTCTGCCTCGCAAGCGGGCTCGTGGGCGTAATCGTCGGGGCAGGCACTGTGGGTTTCGCGTGGTGGATGAGAGGGCCAGAGGATCGGCCCTCCGGGCCCGCCTTCATGGCTACGGGCGCTGTCACCGTGTTCGGCTCCTGGGTCGGCGCTCAGGAGGATGAGGGGTGCGTCGGCATAGATGACTTTGCGGATCTGCGACCTGGCGCCACGGTTCGTGTCTTCGATCTAGCAGGGCACGAGCTTTCTCGGGGGCGTCTCGGCAACGGCACGCCCGGCAAAGTGGTGGGCAACAGTTGCACTTGGCCTTTGACGGTTTCAGATGTCCCCGGTGGTGCAAACCAGTACGAGTTGCAGATCGGAAACCGAGCGCGGCTCACGAAAACCCGCGAGGAGCTGCGCAGCGGCGTGGACCTGTCTTTCGGTGCGCAGTAGCAGTGCGTGTGAGTTCTTCAGCCCGGCGGCACCCACCCCCTGCGGGCTCAATGGGGCCGACTGAATTACTCACTTTTAGATAGGGCGGGATGGACGGTATGGGGCGAAGCTGGACAGGGGATCGGTCCGGAAAAGTTGTATTCATGATAGGGGGGGTGATTTTCACTTTCTCGTCCTGGGGGTCTTGGTGGTCCCTCCTCCCAGCGGCTTACACCATAATTATGGCCAGCCTGATCATTGAGGATATTCGGGCAGCTTCCAAGGCGAAGAGAATTCGCGAAAACGATAATTGACAACTCTCCGGGTCACTACGGAAGACGCTTGGGGCTCGAAGAGATTTCTCAGAAGTGTCGAAGTCTGACCTCGATTCTTCTGTGTCGTGATGGCGTCGCCGTGAGCGGCTGACTGCCCGGTTTGTCCCGTGCCGTTGCGGGGTGGGCCGTCGCATGCGCTGCGGGGGCGTCGGTTTCCACGGTCCGAGGTGGTGCGGGTTCGCTCCTCTCCGGGGGCGTTGTGGTGGTGGGTCGGTCGTCAGCCGGTGGGTGCCGGCAGGCTGTGTGCCCGCGCCCAGGCGGTGGCGAAGGCGGCCGACCAGGGCCAGGCGTGGTTCAGGTGGAGGGTGCGGCGGCGAGCGTGGCGGGTGAGCCGGGCGGGCAGTTGGTAGAGCTTGGTGCGGATCGAGTCCGGTTCGGCGTCGGCGAGTTCGGGCCGGTCGTGCAGCAGGAGCAAGCGGGTCCAGGCGTCAAGGTCGACCGCGATCGCGGAGGCGAGGGTCCAGGCGGTGTTGAGCTGCCAGGACGCGGAGGGCAGCAGTCCGAGTCCGATCCTCTTGATCGCTTTCACGCGGTCCTCGACCTCGGCGTGATCGCGGTAGAGGCCGTCGACGAACCAGGCCTGTCCCGATCCGGGGATGCCGGAAAGTCCGCT
This sequence comes from Streptomyces sp. NPDC057543, assembly GCF_042801895.1. Taxonomy (NCBI): domain Bacteria; kingdom Bacillati; phylum Actinomycetota; class Actinomycetes; order Kitasatosporales; family Streptomycetaceae; genus Streptomyces; species Streptomyces sp. NPDC057543. Next base: position 1,717 of record NZ_JBHVFF010000547.1, read on the forward strand.
GGTGAGCGGGATGTTGGTGGCGATGATCTGGTAGCGCCAGCCGGTCTTCTTCTCGAAGCCGGTGAGCTTCTTCAGGTCGCGGCGTGAGGGTTTCACTCGGCGGACGATCAGCCGCTGACGCTCGGAGGGGGGCTTGTTGGTGTACGCGGTGACGGCTGACCTGGTGTGTTGCTGTTTTATTGAGTGGCCGGGTGAGCGGTTCGAGCAGGGAGGTCAGGCTGCGTGAGCTGGGGTTATGTCTTCTGTGTTGCGAGGGGTTGGGCTCGTTGTAGGTATCGGTAGCGCCAAAAGGCTCGGCGTGTGTTAGTGCTGGTCAGGGCTGTTTGTGCTGGCCGGTGATCATAACCACGTCCGTGACCTGGCATCACGGGACCGTACTTGACGACGGCACGCCGTACCCCCTGCGCCACCGGCTCTCTGCTCGCGCCTATGAAGCCC
>NZ_JBHVFF010000548.1:0-2091 GCF_042801895.1 Streptomyces sp. NPDC057543
ACTTGCTGCCCGAAAGCTACGTCTGGGCCGACCATCAGCTCGACGCCGAGAAAACCGCGCCGCTCAGCACGAGCTGACACCGTCAGCCGAAGGGGGCGAACGTTGCTTGATGCGGCACTAGCTCCAGTTGTGCCTTGCGCTACAGCGATGAACCGTCAGGTCCGGGTGAGGAAGGCGTCGAGGTCGTCGGTGAAGCGCAAGGTTGCCGGATGGGGTCCGAAGTCGCTGCTGGCCGTGATCGGCTCCGTTTCGAGGTCGCCGGGAGGCCGCGGTCCGGACGGTGTGATGCGGGGAGTCGTGCGTGGGTGGGACATCTGGCGGGGTGTCCCACCCACCTGGTGTCTGGAGCTGCTACTTTTCGGGACGGCCGAGCTGGTGGACAGTCCAGCCGGCCGCGCGCCAGAGCTCGGCGTTGAGGGTGGTGCGGCAGTCCACGAGCAGGGGCGTCCCGGGCCGGCCAGCGAGCGTGTGAGGGTCGGCCTGCTGGTATTCGGGCCACTCTGTGGCCAGCACGACGACGTCGGCGCCGTCGAGCGAGGCGGGCAGGTCGTCGCAGTAGTCGAGCTCGGGGTTGCGGATCATGGCGGTGGCGACGGCCTGCGGGTCGTGGACCGTGACAACGCCTCCGGCCTCCTGGAGGGCGTGGGCCAGGGCGAGAGCCGGAGACTCGCGGACGTCGTTGGTGCCGGGCTTGAACGCAGCACCCCACACGGTCACTCGAGCGCCCTGCACAGACCGGTCGCCCAAGGCACGGGTGATGAGGTCCATGGCGACACCGGTACGGGCTTCGTTGATGTTCTCGGCGGCGCGCAGGAGCGTGGCCGCCGCGGCGGCGCCCAGCTGCTGGGCGGAGGCGGTGAACGCGCGGACGTCTTTGGGGAGGCAGCCGCCGCCGTAGCCGATGCCGGGGTTCATGCCGCCGGAACCGATGCGGGGGTCGATGCCGAGGATGTCGACGATCTGGGAGATGTCGGCGCCGGCGACGTCGCACATGTCGGCGACGGCGTTGATGTAGCTGATCTTCAGGCCGAGGAAGGTGTTCGCGGCGCCCTTGGCGAGTTCGGCGGTCTGCGGGTCGGTGACGAAGAGGGGGATGCCGGCGTCCAGGATCGGGGCGTAGACGTCGCGGATCGCCTTCTCCGCCGAGGCGGTGGTGAGTCCGGCGATGAGGCGGTCCGGACGGAGGGTGTCCTCGACCGCGTGCCCTTCGCGGAGGAACTCCGGGTTCCATACGACGTCGACGTGTTCGCCGGCGGGGGCCAGGCTCTGGGTGAGAGCGGTGACCCGGCGGGTGGTACCGACGGTGACGGTGGACTTCCCGACGATCGTGCACGGGCGGTTGAGATGGGGGGCGAGTTGACGGATGGCGCCGTAGACCTGACCGGTGTCGTAGGAGCGGCCGTCGGCGTCGATGGGGGTGCCGACGCCGATGAAGTGCAGGTCAGCGAAGTCGGCGGCCTCACGGATGTCGGTGGTGAACCGCAGGCGCCCGCTCCCGGTGTGGCGGGCGAGCAGCTCGGGAAGTCCGATCTCGAAGATGGGGCACTCGCCCGCGTTGAGCCGGTCGACCTTGGTCTGATCGACATCCACGCCGATGACCTCGTGGCCCAGTTCGGCCATCGCCGCCGCGTGCGGGATGCCGAGGTGGCCACAGCCGATTACTGAAATACGCATCCGTGACTCTCACTCTTGGGAGGGGGCCCGTGTGCGGGGCCGGGGGCAAGCTCAGAGGCTACTGCCGTTCCCGGCCCCACAGTTCAGCCGTTGTCGGTACCGAGGTTCAGCAGTCGTTCCAAGTCACCGATCGCGTCGGTGGCCGATTTCCGTACGACGACATCGCCGGTCTGCGGCGCCTCCAGCGGGTACTCGAACCAGGACCCGTCCGGGCGCGGGAACCCCTCCGGGTCGACGTGGAACACCTTGAGCCCGGCCGCGCGGGCCCGCTTGGCCACCCTGTGGGGCTCGAAAAGTCGTCGCTGCAGGTCACGCGGCGTATTGATACTCGTTGATGACGCCGCCGAGGACCCTGGTGCGGAGCAGGCTTCGGTCGTCGAGGTCGTGCACGATTGCGGGCTGCTCGGTCGCGCTGGG
>NZ_JBHVFF010000549.1:0-2079 GCF_042801895.1 Streptomyces sp. NPDC057543
GACCTCGCCCGCACCGCGCACGCCGCTCCACTCCCCCGCGTTCACATACGTGAACTATTGTCCACCCTTTTGGACAAATGACCTCACGAAGTCTTCGGCGTTCTCTTCGAGTACGTCATCGATCTCGTCCAGAACCGAGTCGACATCGTCGCTCAGCTTCTCCTGGCGCTCCTTGAGGTCCTCGGAGGCCTGCGCGTCCTGCGCCTGCTCCTCGACCTCCTCCGTGGAGCGCGTCGCCTTCTGCTGTCCGCCGCCGGTGTCCTTGGTCGCCATATAGCTCACCCCGCTCGGTTCGAAGCACTTGATCAGACCCTACCCACGGGGTCCGACATTGGCCCGGTAGTTGTCTCAACGTCCGGGGGTCATCCCGATGTTTCCCCGATCGCGGCCCTTTCAGCCGCCCGACAGCACCTGGACCAGCTCTTCCGCCGTGCGGCAGCGGTCCAGGAGCTCCTTGACGTGATTACGGGTGCCCCGGAGCGGTTCCAGGGTGGGCACCCGCTGCAGCGAGTCATGGCCCGGCAGATCGAAGATGACCGAGTCCCAGGAGGCCGCGGCCACGTCGTCGGCGTACTGCTCCAGGCAGCGGCCGCGGAAGTAGGCCCTGGTGTCCTCCGGAGGTCCCGTACGGGCCTTCTCGACGTCACGGTCGTCCAGCAGGCGCTTCATCTTGCCGCGGGCCGCCAGACGGTTGTACAGGCCCTTCTCGGCCCGCACGTCGGCGTACTGGAGATCCACGAGGTGCAGCCGCGCCGCGTCCCAGTCAAGATTGTCACGGCGGCGGTAGCCCTCCATGAGTTCCCGCTTGGCGATCCAGTCGAGCTCGCCGGACAGGCTCATCGGATCGTTCTCCAGCCGGTTGAGGGTGTCCTCCCAGCGGACCAGGACGTCCTTTGTCTGCTCGTCGGCGTCCACCCCGTACCGCTCCTCGACGTACTTGCGGCCCAGCTCGAAGTACTCCATCTGTAGCTGTACCGCGGTGAGCGTGCGCCCGCTGCGCAGCGTGATCAGGTGCTGCAGCGTCGGGTCGTGGGAGACGTGGTGCAGCGTGCGCACCGGCTGGTCGACCGCGAGATCGACGTTGATGAAGCCGTCCTCGATCATGGAGAGGACCAGGGCGGTGGTGCCGAGCTTGAGGTAGGTGGAGATCTCCGAGAGGTTCGCGTCGCCGATGATCACATGGAGCCGGCGGTACTTCTCCGCGTCGGAGTGCGGTTCGTCGCGAGTGTTGATGATGGGGCGCTTGAGGGTGGTCTCCAGGCCGACCTCCACCTCGAAGTAGTCGGCACGCTGACTGATCTGGAAGCCGTGCTCGTGGCCGTCCTGGCCGATTCCCACGCGTCCGGCGCCGGTGACCACCTGGCGGGAGACGAAGAACGGGGTCAGATGGCGCACGATGTCGGAGAAGGGGGTTTCCCGCTTCATCAGGTAGTTCTCGTGCGTGCCGTACGAGGCGCCCTTGTTGTCGGTGTTGTTCTTGTAGAGGTGGATCGGCTGGGCGCCGGGCAGCTGGGCCGCGCGCTCGGCCGCTTCGGCCATGATGCGTTCGCCGGCCTTGTCCCAGAGGACCGCGTCCCGCGGATTGGTGACCTCCGGGGAGCTGTATTCGGGGTGCGCGTGGTCGACGTAGAGGCGGGCCCCATTGGTGAGGATGACGTTGGCGAGGCCGATGTCCTCGTCGGTGAGCTGGCTGGAGTCCGCGGTCTCGCGGGCGAGGTCGAAACCTCGCGCGTCCCGCAGCGGGTTCTCCTCCTCGAAGTCCCAGCGGGCGCGGCGCGCCCGGTGCATCGCCGCCGCGTAGGCGTTGACGATCTGGGACGAGGTGAGCATGGCATTGGCGTTGGGGTGGCCGGGGACGGAGATCCCGTACTCCGTCTCGATGCCCATTACTCGCCGTACGGTCATGCGGCCCTCCTTGCCCGGCGGCGCTCCCTTGAGGGGCGGCGCTCAAGTACCGCTGCTTGTCGGTGCGCGTGCGCTGCCCGTCCACGCACTGCGCGACCGGGCGGTACGCAAGAGCCTAGAGCGCCTCTGTGCTGGTGGGGAGATCAATTACGTCATTGCTGCGGTGTCGTGCGA
>NZ_JBHVFF010000550.1:0-2064 GCF_042801895.1 Streptomyces sp. NPDC057543
GTAGGGTCGGGGGCTGGCGCGGTGGCGTAGTACGTACGCTCCGTTTCCAGCCCCCGCCACATCGAACCGTGCATGCGGTTCTCCCGCACACGGCTCACCGACGCCGTTCACCGCCGGCATTCGGCCTGCCCCGCCAGTCCCGGAAGGGCCTGGGTGCAACAACGGTCCCGTGCAAGGCGATCAGGCCCAGGGAATCCTGAGCGGCGGAGGCAACCACCGCCCACCCGAACTTTCTGGTGCGCCGATGCTTCTTGGCGAGGAATCCGCCTATCCGCATCCGCGCATACGAACTGATCCGGTCAAAGAAATGAGCCGAGTTCCCGAACCGGAAATACGCGGCCCATCCGCGAAGGAACGTGTTCACGTCCTCCACGATCACCTTGACCGGCAGCAGCAGTCTGCGCCGTTCCGTGAGTTCACGGATCCGGTCGCGGGCATGCTGCATGGCCTTGCCCGCGGGCCAGCGGGCGAGGAAGGTCACAGGGCGCTTCCCGTCGCGGGACCGGGATGCCACCAAACGGTGGTGGAAGCCGAGGAAATCGAATCCCTCGCCTGCCACCTCCAGGTGAACGATCCGAGTCTTGGCTGCCTTCGGTTCCAGACCGAGGTCAGCCAGCAGGCGTGTCAGCCGTTCCAAAGCGGCTTCGGCCTGCTCGCGGGTCGCGCACATCACCACCGCATCGTCGGCATAGCGGACCAGCACCCCGTGCTGCCGTGTCTCCCACGCCCGATCAATCCGGTGCAGAAAGACATTGGCCAGGAGCGGGGAGACAACCCCGCCCTGAGGAGTACCGGTGACCGGCCGGCGGACCTGACCGCCTTCCATGACTCCCGCCCGCAGCATCGCGCGCAAGAGCTTCAGGACAGACTGGTCACAGACGCGTTCCTCGACCGCCTGCATCAACGTCTCGTGGTCAATCGCCTCAAAGCAGTTGGCGATGTCCGTCTCAACGACCCATCGCCGTCCCCGCCAGGACTCATCGATCAAGACCTGGAGGGCATCGTGCGCACCGCGCCTGGGCCTGAACCCGAAGGAACACGGCAGCATGTCGGCTTCAAAGACCGGCTCGAGCACGATCTTCAGTGCGGCCTGCACGATGCGGTCGCGGACCGCAGGAATCGACAAGGGCCTTTGCTCCGCCGTGCCGGGCTTGGGAATGAACACCCGGCGCGCCGGGAGCGGCCGCCACCTGCCGTCCTTCAACTCCGCGGCCAATTCATCAAGAAGCCGGGCGACCCCGTACTCCTCGACCTGCCCGAGATCGACCGCGTCGATGCCCGGAGCGCCGTTGTTACGACGCACCATTGACCACGCACGCGCCAGGACATCCCTGCGGTGGACCTTGTCCCCCAGCGCGTGGAACCGCCGTCCGGGATCGGCCTTGGCCGCCCGGTAGAGCGCATGCTGCAGGGCACGGACCGGATCCGAGGGAGAACGTCCCCCGACGGCGGGACTAGCCACACGGGCACTCACCGGGCCCCTCCACTTCAGCAGTACGCATCGACGAAGCAGCGGCCCTTCCCTCACCGGCGGTTGTGTTGTCCGTCCGGCTCAAGCAGTACTACGGCCGCCTCCGACGCCCACCCGACCCGCTTCCCCTTCCCGGGGTTCACCCGGTTATAGGTCGCGATGCTTCCGACAGCACTCTTGCCGCAGGCTGCCGGGCCAGGGAGGGCCTCCCCAGTTCCCGCCGTCACCGTCGAAACGTTCCATGTCCCATACGCCGGGGAGTCCTTCGCGGCTGCCCTTCCAGGATCTTCACCGCTTCCATGGCCTTCACCCTGATTTCGGGGGCTCGGCTCTCCCTGTCCCCACCCTCACGGGCAGGCCTCTAACGACGCCGCAGACTTCGCGTGATGCTACGGACCGCTTCTTCGCTCCCCCTTCACAGGGCTTTCGACGCTGGACTTCGACGCCGGGTGTTTCCCCCCGACGCCGCCAGCCTGCTACCGGGCCTCCTGGCAGCTACCCGGACCGGACTCACACCGGCAGGCGACGACGAGCTTACGAACCACGATCAACCACCTACATGGCCAACCTCCAGATTCTGCTGGGCGTACGAA
>NZ_JBHVFF010000551.1:0-2055 GCF_042801895.1 Streptomyces sp. NPDC057543
GTCCCCGGCACCGTCGCACGCTGTCCCCAGCGGGCAGCAATGAGCCGACGCGCCCGGCTCGCGGCCGGTCGCATCGGAGGCCGGGCATCAGGGCTTTCCGGCCGCTCCCGGTCCGGGGGCCGTGATGGCCCGGCCCGGGCCGGACCGGACCCACGCCGGCGCCCCGCGCGGACCGAGACCGCGAGGGCGACGGCGGTCATCGCGGACAGCAGACCCCAGGCGGGTGTGAAGCTGCCGGTGGCGTCCTTGAGCAGGCCGAGCGCGGGCGGCACCAGGACGATGGCGGCCTGGTTGACGGACATGGCCAGGCCGAGGGCGAATCCCGTCCTGTCCGGCGGAGCCGACTCGGCCACGTACACGACCCAGGGGCCTACCAGCCGAATCCGAAGAACCCGAGCCGGACGAGAACGGGCAGGCCTGCGGATCAAGCAACGGCTAGCTCGTCAGGGCCAGTTCGTCCTGCTCCGCCACCGCGGTCCGCCGCCGCAGCAGCGTGACGGCCAGCACCGCACCCGCCAGCAGCAGTGCGGCCCCCGCCACCGAGGCGTACTGCATGCTGTGCACGAAGGCCTCCCGTCCGATCGAGATCAGCGAACCGTCCCCCGTGGCCACCGCACCCGCCAGCGTCTTACGGGCGTCCTCCGGAGCGGAGCCCGGCATGTCGGCGGTGTAGACAGCCGTGGCCACCGCGCCGAGCAGGGCCATCCCCATCGCACCGCCGAACTCCTGCCCGGTCTCCAGCAGCGAGGCCGCCGAACTCGCCTTCTCCGGCGGGGCCGTGGACAGCGCCAGGTCCGAGACGAGCGCCATCACGGTGACGATGCCGCAGCTCATCACGGCGCAGCCGCCGAGCAGCAGCCACAGCGAGTCCGTACCGGTCAGGGCGAGGACCGCGAAACCGGCGGCGGCGATGACGAAACCGGCGCAGATGACGCGCGTGCGGTCGGTCCGCTGGGCGATCGCCGTGGCCGTCGGGGCGGCGGCACCCACCGCCAGTGACGGGGCCAGGCTCCACAGCGCGGCCTCCATCGTGCTCATGCCGAGCACCGACTGCAGATACTGCGTGGTGAAGAACGAGGACCCCAGCATGGCGAACGCGGCCAGCGCGTTCAGCCCGATCCCGGCCGCGAAGCCGCTGTTGCGGAAGAGCTCCCGGCTGATCATCGCGTCGCCGTGGCGGCGCTGGCGGCGGACGAAGAGCCGTCCGACGACGAGCCCGGCGGCGATGATCAGTGCGTTGCGCACATCGAGCCCGTGTGCGGCGCTCTCCTTGACCCCGTAGACGACGGGCAGCACGGCCCCCATCGACAACGGCACGCTCAGGAAGTCGAACCGGCCGGGGTTCGGGTCCTTGAACTCCGGCACCAGCACCGGCACCAGGACCAGCAGCAGCACCATGGCCGGCACGTTGATCAGGAAGACCGAGCCCCACCAGAAGTGCTCCAGCATGACCCCGCTGAGCACCGAGCCGAGCGCGATCCCACCCGCCATGGCGCCCGACCAGATGCCGACGGCCCGGCCGCGCTGCCGCTCGTCGCGGAACATGTTGCGTACGAGCCCCATCGTCGACGGCATCAGCGTCGCACCGCCGATCCCGAGCAGCGCGCGGGCCGCGATCAGCATCTCGGCGCTGGTGGAGTACGCGGCGGCGACGGACGCGGCACTGAACGCGAACGCGCCGAGGAGCAGCAGCTTGCGGCGGCCGATCCGGTCGCCCAGCGAGCCCATCGTGATGAGCAGGCCGGCCAGGGCGAAGGCGTACACGTCGAAGATCCAGAGCTGCTGGGTGGCGCTGGGTGCGAGGTCCCGGTCGATGGCCGGGATCGCGAAGAAGAGGACGGAGACGTCCATCGAGACGAGGAGGAGAGGAAGCAGAAGGACCACGAAGGCGGTCCATTCCCGGCGACCGGCGAGGGGGCCGCGCTCGGCGGTGGTGCTCGTAGCGTTCGTCATGCCTGGAAATGTACGAGCGTATAAAACGCTTGTCTAGTACGAATGTGTAAAACGTTCGTACATCTCGATGGGCAGCAAAAAACGCACTGGGCGGTTCACGTG
>NZ_JBHVFF010000552.1:0-2044 GCF_042801895.1 Streptomyces sp. NPDC057543
CCTCGCGGGGCGCCCCTCACTCGAACGGAACGACCGGTCCTACTTCGACATGTTCGGCGGCGGGGTGATCGGTGTCGCGGCCAGGGACTGCGGTGACGTCGCCGACGCGTAGGCCGAGGGGGCGGCCATGGCGGCCGTCGGGTCGGCCGCGGACGGCTCGTCCGCCTGGGGCGGGACGGCGCCGACCATGCGGATGCCCGACTCGTCGAAGGCCTGCTTGATCCGCCAGCGCAGCTCGCGCTCGACCCCCAGCGCCTTGCCCGGCATCGTCTTCGCGGTCACCCGGACCGTCATCGAGTCCAGCAGCACGGCGTCCAGGCCCAGGATCTCCACAGGACCCCACAGCCGCTCGTTCCACGGGTCCTCCTTGGCCATCGCCGTGGCGGCCTCGGTGATCACCGTACGGACCTTGTCCAGGTCCTCCGTGAGGCGCACGGTCACATCGACGCCGGCGGTGGACCAGCCCTGGCTGAGGTTGCCGATCCGCTTCACCTCGCCGTTGCGGACGTACCAGATCTCACCGTTGTCACCGCGCAGCTTGGTGACCCGCAGGCCGACCTCGATGACCTCACCGGAGGCGACGCCCGCGTCCACGGTGTCGCCCACGCCGTACTGATCCTCGAGGATCATGAAGACGCCGGAGAGGAAGTCGGTGACCAGGTTGCGCGCACCGAAACCGAGCGCGACACCGGCCACACCGGCGGAGGCCAGCAGCGGGGCCAGATTGATCTGGAAGGCGCCCAGGATCATCAGCGCGGCCGTGCCGAGGATCAGGAACGAAGCGACCGAGCGGAGAACGGAACCGATCGCCTCGGAGCGCTGACGGCGGCGTTCGGCATTGACCAGCAGCCCGCCCAGCGCGGTGCCCTCCACCGCCTGGGCGCTGCGGTTCATCCGGTCGATGAGCTTGGTGAGTGCACGGCGGATCGCGATGCGCAACACGATCGCGATCGCGGCGATGAGCACGATGCGCAGACCGATGCTCAGCCAGGTGGACCAGTTCTCCTCCACCCAGCTTGCGGCGTTGCCGGCCTGCTCGGCGGCCTCGTCCAGCGAGCCACCGGACCCGGGCGAGGGGGCTGCGGCCAACAGGGCGGACGGGAGCACGGTGGAACCTCCAGATGGACGACGGCGGACCAACCACACTAACGGGGCATCGGGAGTGTTCCGTTGCCGTGACCAGGGGGAGAGACGCGCCTCACGAGGGGATTCGGGGAAAGTGAGGAGGTTACGGGACGGAGCTCGTACGGGCGGCATGTGGCCGATCGCACATCGGGCCGCGGTCGCCGCGGCAGCGGCCCGGAAGCGCCTGTTCCGGCCCGCGGTGGCGGTACGGGCGGCCGGGAGCGGAGAAAAATCCTTCCGGCCCGTTACCCGCACGTGGTGGCGCTTCGACCAGGCGTAAGGAGAAACTGAGATCGGATCGTCCCGGCGCGAGCCACGCGCCGCCGGCGTACAAGGAGGCATCCACCGTGCCGCATGTCCTGGTTCTCAACGCGTCGTACGAGCCGCTCGGCGTCGTACCGCTCCGCCGCGCGCTCGTCCTCGTGCTCGAAAACAAGGCCATCTGTCTTGAGGAGTCGGGCGCCTTCATGCACAGTGCCACCCGGGCCGTCCCGGCCCCCAGCGTCGTCCGCCTGAAGCGGTTCGTACGGGTCCCGTACCGGGGGCCCGTACCGCTCACCCGCAGGGCGCTCTTCGCCCGGGACGGGGGGCGCTGCATGTACTGCGGCGCCGCCGCGACCAGCGTCGACCACGTCATTCCGCGCAGCCGCGGCGGACAGCACGCCTGGGACAACGTCGTGGCGGCCTGCCGCCGCTGCAACCACGTCAAGGCGGACCGGCACCTGCCGGAGCTCGGCTGGCGGCTGCACCAGACGCCTGCCCCGCCGACGGGCCTCGCCTGGCGCATCATCGGGACGGGACACCGCGACCCACGCTGGCTGCCGTACTTGCAACCGTTCGGCGCGGACGACGCGATGGCCCGGATCGACGGCATCTCAGCCTGAGAGATCCGGGCCTTCGTCGTCCCCGGGGCCGGGGG
>NZ_JBHVFF010000553.1:0-2008 GCF_042801895.1 Streptomyces sp. NPDC057543
GACCGGCACATGCCCCACCTGCCACCGCGACATACCCGCCCCGGCCCCGCCAGAACACCACCCAAGCCAGCCAACCTAACGAAGTACTACTAGTGTTGTGAAGATCAACGTACTGACCGTTCCCGCCGAGCAGCGGGAGACGCTGGAGAAGCGCTTCGCCTCCCGTGCCCATGCCGTGGAGAACTCCGACGGGTTCGAGTGGTTCGAACTCCTCCGCCCCGTCGAAGGCACCGACAACTACCTCGTCTACACGCGGTGGCGTGACGAAGAGTCCTTCCAAGCCTGGTTGGAGGGCCCCATGAAGACGGCCCACCAGAGCGGTGACGTGGACAGCCGCGAGCGCCCCAAGCCGGCGGCGAGCGGGTCCACACTGTGGTCCTTCGAGGTCGTGCAGCAGGCGGCGCCGACAAGCGCGTAGACAAGACGTCGTCGGTCTCATCACCGAACTGCAGCCGCATCGCAAGACCGCCGCTCAGCCCCAGGTGAGCGGGTCGAGATGGCGGTAGAAGCGCAGGCGGTCGTGGTCGAGGGAGATGCTGTACCTCTCGGCGAACGCCGCGTCCGCGGCCCGCGCCCGCTCCTCGTCCGTCCATGTCTCCCGCGCGCTGGTGAGCAGCAGCGCCAGGTCGGCGTAGCGGTCGGCCAGCCCGAGGCGGCCCAGATCGATGAAACCCGACACGTTCAGGGTCTGAGGGTCGAGGACGAGGTTGGGCAGGCAGAGGTCTCCGTGGCAGACGACCGTGTCGGCGGCCTCCTGGTTCCGTCGTCGCGCGACCTGTGGGACGAGGCGGCCCAGCAACTCCGCGGCCGGCAGGTGCTGCTGCTCGACGGGGAGGAACTCCGGGTTCACCGCGCCACGGGTCACGACGTCGCGCGCTATGGCGACCATCCCGTCCACGTCCCGGCGGAACGGGCACTGCTGTACGGGCACCTCGTGCAGCGCGCGAACCGCGTCCGCGATGCGTTCCCAGGAGGCTCGCAGGTCCGCGGCGGACACTTGGTCGGCGGGTACGCCGGAGACGGCGCCGGTCACAAGACAGGCGCCGGCATCGCCGGAGTGCCAGTCAAGCAGCCGTGGCCCCGGGACACCGTGGTCGCTCAGCCATGCGACCCGGTCGCGCTCGGCCTTCAGGTCGGCTGCGTCCGCTGCCGCCACGCACTTGGCGTACCGGGTGCCGTCCGCGCTGCGGAAGACGGCGGCTCCCGATTCGCCCGCGGTGACGGGCCGCCAGTCACCCTCGCCGCCACTCTCACCCAGCAGAACTGGTGACACGGTCCGAGGTCCGGGACGATGGCTCATGGCGGCCACTCTAAGCAGATGGATGCGGTGAAGTGCGCTGCCGATCCCGCGTCGTCCGCGCTGGTCGCGGGTTGGGACGGGGAAAGGATCAGCCCCCGGCCTCAGCCGTCGCAGGAACTTGAAGGTGCATCGGCCAGACCGCAGCGCGCACTGGGCTGACGTCATGTCACCGTCGGGCTGGACACGGCTCACCAAAGCGCAAAGACCCCGGCGCCGACCGGCAATCGTATGAAGCCACGTCATCAGGCGCCCCCTCCTGATCGTCGCCCTGGCCGAGCCGGCATTTCTCATCGTCAGGTTCGGCAGGGACTTCCCCGTGCTCTGGTATGGCCCCCCTTGGAGCCGTTCTGATTTCCTGGAGCATGGGGCCTCCACCTCGCCCTGCTCCAACTCGCCTGCGGTGTCGTCTGCTTGAGACGGCTTTGAACCTCACTCCGAAACGATCAGATACTCCACCGAGACCCCCGGCGAAGGCCGGCTGATGAAACCCGCGGACGCACCTCGCCATGGACGCTACGCCGACGCCATCCCGGCACCGGCTGGGGCACCGTGGCGTTCGGCCTGATCCACTCCCCCGCTGACGCGGACCGGATCGCGCCCGACGCTCCGGACACCGTGTCTGCCTGCACCGCCGCAGACCCGCGCGTCACGGACGTGCTGCTGTGCGAGACACAGCGTGTTCCGGGCGGTTGCAACCGCCCGGAACAC
>NZ_JBHVFF010000554.1:0-1980 GCF_042801895.1 Streptomyces sp. NPDC057543
ACGCACAGCGTCCGGAGCCCGTCGTGCGGGTTCAGCGCGAGGCTCAGGCCTCGGTCTTCTCCTCGGCGGCCTTGGCAGCCTCTTCGGCGGCCTCGGCAACGGTCTCGGCGGAGCCGTCGGCGGCCTCGACCGTCTCGATGGCCTCCTCGTCGTCCTCCAGCTCGACGGGCTCACCGTTGGTGTCGACGACCTTGGCGGCCTCGACGACCACGGCCAGCGCCTTGCCGCGGGCGACCTCGCCGACGAGCATCGGCACCTGGCCGCCCTCGACGACGGCCTGGGCGAACTGGTCCGGGCTCATGCCGGAGGAAGCGGCACGCCGCATGAGGTGCTCGGTGAGCTCCTCCTGGTTGACGTTCAGCTTCTCCTTGTTGACGATCTCGTCCAGGAGGAACTGGGTCTTGATGCCCTTGACCGCCTGCTCGGAGGTCTCGGCCTCGAACTCCTCGGCCGTCTTGCCCTGGATCTCCAGGTACTTGTCGAGGGTCAGGCCCATCTGCCCGAGCTGGTGGTGCTCCAGGTTGTGCTTGCGGGTCTGGACCTCGTCAGCGAGCAGCTTCTCCGGGATCGGGACCTCGGCCAGCTTCAGCAGCTCGTCCAGGACGCGCTCCTGGGCCTGGGTGGCCTGCTCGTACTGCTTGGTGTCCTCGAGGCGCTTGCGGCTGTCCGCCTTCAGCTCGTCGAGGGTGTCGAACTCGCTCGCCATCTGAGCGAACTCGTCGTCCAGCTCGGGGAGCTCACGGGCGGCGACGGCGGTGACCTTGACGGTGACCTCGGCCTCCTTGCCCTCGGCCGAGCCGCCCTTCAGCTCGGAGGTGAAGGTGGCCTCGCCACCCGCCTCCAGGCCGGTGACCGCGGCGTCGATGCCGTCGAGGAGCTCGCCGGAACCGATGGTGTACGAGACACCCTCGGCCACGCCGTCCTCCAGGACCTCGCCGTCGACCTCGGCCTGCAGGTCGATCGTGACGACGTCGCCCTCGGCGGCGGCGCGCTCGACCGGGTTGGTGGAGGCGAAGCGCTCGCGGAGCTGCTCCACGGCCTTCTCGACGTCCTCGTCGCTGACCTCGAGGGCGTCGACGGTGACCTCGATGCCGGAGTAGTCCGGAATCTCGATCTCGGGGCGTACGTCAACCTCGGCGGTGAAGGCCAGCAGTTCGCCGTCCTTCAGCTCGGTGATGTCGACCTCGGGCTGGCCGAGGACGTTGAGCTCACCCTCGTTGACAGCCTCGGTGTAGAACTTCGGGAGCGCGTCGTTGACGGCCTCCTCCAGCACCGCACCGCGGCCGAACCGCTGGTCGATGACCCGGGCAGGGATCTTGCCCTTGCGGAAGCCCTTCACCGTGACCTGCTGGTTGATCTTCTTGTACGCCGCGTCGAGGCTGTCCTTGAGCTCCTCGAAGGGCACCTCGACAGTGAGCCGAACCCGGGTCGGGTTCAGGGTCTCCACGGCGCTCTTCACGGTTCGGTCTCCTTGTGGCTGACTTCTTGGGGTTCTGCTCCGCCGCACGGTTGGCGGCTTCGCGGACCGAGCCCGGCAGATCAGACACACGGGCACGCATTTTGCATAGTAACGGCAAGGAGACGGACTCCCACAATGCGATCCTGCCGGTGGTCTGCGATCTTGCCGATGGTCGGGGTGGCCGGATTCGAACCGACGACCTTCCGCTCCCAAAGCGGACGCGCTACCAAGCTGCGCCACACCCCGTCGGTGCGACACGTAGGGTACATGCAGACAGGCAGTGCATCCGCCGCTTTGCACGGGCCGCACCGAACGCGACACCGGGTGACCGCGATCGGGTGTGCGGACAGCGCCCGCGACCCGCTACGATGCTTCTCGTGCCGCCGGTCCCCGGACCTGCGGTGCATTGCTTGCGGGCGTAGCTCAATGGTAGAGCCCTAGTCTTCCAAACTAGCTACGCGGGTTCGATTCCCGTCGCCCGCTCCATGCCTGGGCCCGGTCCGACGAATTGCTCGTCGGAC
>NZ_JBHVFF010000555.1:0-1967 GCF_042801895.1 Streptomyces sp. NPDC057543
GTGTGCACCGGGGCCCGGGACGTGCGGCGCCGTCCACTCACGCCGGACGGCGCCACGGTCTTCCCGTACGACTCGTCAGTGACCGGCCTGGAGCGCCGCCCAGGTTCCCGGTCCCACGATGCCGTCGGCCGTCAGCCCCCGGCTCGTCTGGTAAGTGCGCACCGCTGTCGCCGTCGCCGGGCCGAAGCTCCCGTCGATACCGACCGTCGAGCCGAGCGCCGCGGTCAGTGAGCGCTGAAGCCGCTTCACCCCGTCGCCCGAGTCGCCCTGCTTGAGGGTCGTCGTCGTACCGGCGGACAGCAGTGCGGTCCAGGTCCTGCGACCCACGACGCCGTTGCTCGTCAGGCCGTGGGTCGCCTGATACGCCATCACCGCATTCTTTGTGGCCTGGCCGAAGCTGCCGTCCACCGCGCCCACCCCGTAGCCCTGCTCGCTCAACAGCTGCTGAACGGCTCTGACCTGGGCTCCCGTCGAGCCGCTCTGCTGGGTCTCGTACACGGTGAAGTTCAGGCCGTCAACGCTGTTGCCGCCGCCGTTGCCGCCGTCTTTTCCGCCGCCGTTGGCCCCGCCCACCAACTGCATATAGCGGTTCCAGTCCCAGTACGGCCCCGGGTCCGTGTGGTCGTTGCCCGGTACCTCGCTGTGCCCGATGATGTGCGCCCGGTCCTTCGGAATCCCGTATCGGTCGCACAGGTACTTGGTCAGGGCCGCCGACGACCGGTACATCGTGTCCGTGAACCAGGACGGGTCGTCGATGAACCCCTCGTGCTCGATGCCGAGCGCCGAGGCATTGGCGCCCCGGGCGTGGTACGCGGTGTCGCTGTCACGCACCATCTGGGTGATCTGGCCGTCGGAGGAGCGCACCACGTAATGCGCGCTCACCTCCGCCGTCGGGTTCTGGAACCAGCTGATCGAGCCCGCGTACGAGCCCTGCGTGACATGGATGATCACCTTGCCGATCCTGGCCGTCCGGCCCATGGCGAAGTTGTGCGCGTCGGCCGGAACCCACAGCGCCGACGGGTAGTCGGGGCTCTGTGCGCGTACGTCGGTGGTGCCGAGCGCGCCCTTCTGCGGTGAGACCGGCCGGGCCGTCACCGAGACGTGCTCACCGCCGGGGACGGTGGCGTAGAGCCCGTTGGCCAGGAAGGTGTACACGGTGTCGGCGTAGAGGGCCGCGGTGCCTCCCGTCGTGCCGCTGTACCGCGCGACGGCCGGGTACCAGGCGTCTACGTCGTCGCGGTCCCGGGCATCGAGGCCGAGCTTGTCCGCGTAGCTGCGCAGCACCGCCGCGCCGCCCAGGATGTTGGCCGCGGCGTCGGTGCGCAGGAGGGCCGGCGGTTCGCCGGTGAGGGCGGCCGCTCGTTCCAGTGTCGGGTTCGTGGGGTTGCTCACGAGGTGCATGACGCCGTACCCGTTGGCCTGGCTGGGGTGTCCCCAGTGGCCGTCGAGACGGGTCTCGCCGTACCCGACGGCGGCGAGCAGGTCACGCGGTACGTCGAACTTCGCGGCCGCCCGTGCGAACGCCCGGTTCATGGAGTGGTCGGCGTCCGGAGCGGCGAAGGCCGGGCTGCCGGTCGCGGCCAGGACGGTGGCGGTGAGGGCCGCTAGGACGGATGCGCGGCCCTTGGTGTGGACGGCGGCACGTCTGGGCATACCTGCTCCTGCTCTGTGGGGGTAGGAGAACGGCCCCCGTGCCCGAGATGGGGTGGGCCGGGGGCCGCGAAGCCCGCTCAGAGTAGCTACGTGGTCAGGGCATGACAATCATCTGCCCGCGTGTCGAAGTCCCTTTCACTCCAACGCGGTTGAGGCGCAGGTCAGCGCCCTGCCCGGCGACGCCTCCGCGATCACCGGGGCAGGGACCGGGGGCGAGTCGCCGGCTCAGACGTGCACCGCGCCCCGCTCCCGCGCGCCCCGGCGGAACGGCACGCGGGCAAGGACCGGCCCGGCCCCGCCGAACACCGGGGCCG
>NZ_JBHVFF010000556.1:0-1965 GCF_042801895.1 Streptomyces sp. NPDC057543
ATCGCGCAAGGTGGTCACGAGGACGCGACCGACCGCCTCCAGGGTGAAGAGCAGCGAGCCGTCCGGGTTCGCGCTCAGCTCGGTGAGCAGCCCGCGGTCGATGAAGCGCCGGACGACCGTTGTCAGCGCTTCGTGCGACGCCTGGCCTGCCCGCCAGCGGTCTCGCCTCGAAGCCGATGCCGCGATCGGACAGCAAGGCTTACCACCCGCCATTTGATCTACTGTCACCAAGCTCTCCGCTCCTGCGATCATGAGGACGCATCGGCCCCTGACCAGCTGGAGTACCTCCGTGACAGCACGCCGTCTCGCCCCCATCGCCGCAATCCTCGTCGCGGCCTCTCTCGCCGCGTGCAACCCGAGTGCCGCACAGTCGGGCTCGTCCGATTCGAAGCCGTCGGCACCTGCCACCTCAGCAGGCACCCCTGACGCCTCGGCCGGGGCCAGCCCTTCAGCCGCACCGGGTGCCCCGGCCGGTGGTGGCGGTCTGTCGCTCGCCGAGGCGATCGCGAAGATTCCGGCCGCGGACGAGAACCGCACCGGCTACAAGCGTGACAGCTTTCGCCACTGGATCGACGAGGACGGTGACTCATGTTCCACCCGCAACGAAGTACTCATTGCCGAGGCAGTCAAGGCTCCTGAGCAGGGCGCTCGATGCACCCTGGCCGGCGGAGAGTGGCTCTCGTACTACGACGAAGTCACGGTCACCGACGCCCGGAAGCTGGACATCGACCACATGGTCCCGCTCGCCGAGGCATGGGATAGCGGGGCCTCAGCATGGGACGCGGACCGGCGCATGCGGTACGCGAACGACCTCGGCGCCGAGCGCAGCCTCGTCGCAGTCACGGCCAAGACCAACCGAAGCAAAGCGGACAAGGATCCGTCGGAGTGGATGCCGCCGGCTGAGTCCGCGAAGTGCATCTACCTGGCCGACTGGACCGGCACAAAGCTCCGCTGGAAGCTCACCGCGGACGACAAGGAACGGACTGCCTTGGAAACGCTCGCCAAGGGCTGCACGAACACCGTGAAGTACGAAGTTGCCCCGTAGCCCGACCCAATGTCAGTGGTCGGTGCGGTCCTGCCCGTATGGACGAGTTGATGCGGCGCCGGGTGTACGGCGGCGGACAGCAGCACCATCTGGGCCCGCCGCCAGGTCACCACCGAGCCGGTGCCCCTGCGGATGATCCGCAGCAGACGCTTGCCCTCGTCGTCATCGATCTCGCGGACGCGTACTCGTTCTGCCACCCGGACAGCCTGGCAGGACGGCGCTTGCCAGGACAGGGGGTGACTTCGGTTGGTCAGCCTGCTATCGGGCTCTGCGAGGCCTTCGCTCGCGAGAACCCGTAGCTCCGCTCCACTTTCGCCACATGCAGTGTGTAGCCCTGGTACCACTCTGCTTGCCCACGCTTTTGCGCCGCGCGATGCTCGGCGTTGCTCCGCCACTCCGTGAGGGCGTCGGCGTCGCGGAAGTAACCGACGGTGATGCCCAGCCCGCCAGGGGTCTGCGCGTGGTCCATCCCCAGGAACCCAGGGACGTCCTTCACCAGGTCTTCCATGCGTGCGTTGGTCTCGCCATAGCCGCTCTGGTCCTGAGTTCGTACCGCAGTGAAGACAGCCACGTAGTAGGGGGGTTCATATGCCTCGACGGGCGCGACAGGCGCTTCCGAGTGATCGCTCATGGCGCCACCGTAAGGCGGGATGCGCCCAACGATCCAGCGTCTTTCCTGTAAGGGGATACATGAAGGATCGGGCTCTTGACCGAAGCCGTCTGAGCTCTCCCTCAGATCCGGGAAACGGCCACGAGCCTACCGGCTCACAGAACGGCGCAAGGCACGGGGAACTTCAGGGCGAACGTTGGCTGATGCGGCCTAGGTGTTCTGTCCGGGGAGGTTGTGGACGGGTGATGCAGGTCTCGGCTGAGGGATCTTGAACGGGTGAGGGCCTTCCGGGTTCGGTGTGGATTGCGAC
>NZ_JBHVFF010000557.1:0-1951 GCF_042801895.1 Streptomyces sp. NPDC057543
GTGGTTCGGTGCCGGGGCCTTCTCGTTGGTCCACTGCTCAGCCCCGCCGGCGTTCGAGGCGCGGGGTCCCGGTTACGGGAAGGGGCGAGGTGGGGAACAGACCCGCCGCAGGCGACCCCACCACCGCCCCCGCCGAACCCCTACGGCAGTGCCAGCATCCGCTCCAGTGCCAGCTTCGCGTACTTCTCCGTCTCCGGGTCGACCTCGATCCGGTTGACCAGGTTCCCCTCGGCCAGCGACTCCAGGGCCCACACCAGGTGCGGCAGGTCGATCCGGTTCATCGTCGAGCAGAAGCACACCGTCTTGTCGAGGAAGACGATCTCCTTGTCCTCGGCCGCGAACCGGTTCGCCAGGCGGCGCACCAGGTTCAGCTCGGTGCCGATCGCCCACTTCGAGCCGGCCGGCGCCGCCTCCAGGGCCTTGATGATGTACTCCGTCGACCCGACGTAGTCCGCCGCCGCCACGACCTCGTGCTTGCACTCCGGGTGCACCAGCACATTGACGCCCGGAATGCGCTCGCGCACATCGTTGACGGACTCGACCGAGAAGCGCCCGTGCACCGAACAGTGCCCGCGCCACAGGATCATCTTGGCGTTGCGCAACTCCTCGGCACTGAGGCCGCCGTTCGGCTTGTGCGGGTTGTAGAGGACACAGTCCTCCAGCGTCATTCCCATGTCCCGGACCGCGGTGTTCCGGCCGAGGTGCTGGTCGGGCAGGAAGAGCACCTTGGCCGCCGAGGGCTCCCGCTGCTCGAACGCCCACTCCAGCGCCCGCTTCGCGTTGGACGAGGTGCAGATCGTGCCGCCGTGCCGGCCGGTGAAGGCCTTGATGTCGGCGGAGGAGTTCATGTACGAGACGGGGACCACCTGCTCGGCGACCCCGGCCTCGGTCAGTACGTCCCAGCACTCGGCGACCTGCTCGGCGGTGGCCATGTCGGCCATCGAGCAGCCCGCCGCCAGGTCCGGCAGCACGACCTTCTGGTCGTCGGTGGTCAGGATGTCCGCGGACTCGGCCATGAAGTGCACGCCGCAGAAGACGATGTACTCCGCCTCCGGGCGCGCCGCCGCGTCCCGGGCGAGCTTGAAGGAGTCGCCGGTGACGTCCGCGAACTGGATGACCTCGTCGCGCTGGTAGTGGTGGCCGAGGACGAACACCTTGTCCCCGAGCTTCTCCTTGGCCGCGCGGGCACGCTCCACCAGGTCCGGGTCGGACGGGGAGGGCAGGTCGCCGGGACACTCGACGCCGCGCTCGCTCTTCGGGTCGGCCTCGCGGCCGAGCAGGAGCAGGGCGAGGGGCGTCGGCTGGACGTCGAGATCCTGGACGGGGTGGGCCGTGGTCACGTCACGCACCCTTTCTTCTCTGCGGAAAGCCTTTTCGTCGAATTGACGTTATCTATCATATCCGGTTCACGTCACTTTGACGACGGCCATAGTGTCGATGTGACGCATACCGCCGGGGGGCCGGTGTGCGAGCATGAATGGAACAGGCAAGCGCTCGGCCCGGAATGAATCCGCGGTCCCGACGGTTGCAACGTCGGCAAGCAGTCTCCGTACAACCCGGGAGAGAAGCAGATGTCCGTATCGGACGAGACCACCACCGTGAGCGACGGCATCCTCCTGTCCGACGCCGCCGCAGCCAAGGTCAAGGGCCTGCTGGAGCAGGAAGGCCGTGACGACCTGGCGCTGCGCGTCGCCGTCCAGCCCGGCGGCTGCTCGGGCCTGCGCTACCAGCTCTTCTTCGACGAGCGTTCCCTCGACGGCGACGTCGTGAAGGACTTCGACGGCGTCAAGGTCGTCACCGACCGGATGAGTGCTCCGTACCTGGGCGGCGCCTCCATCGACTTCGTCGACACCATCGAGAAGCAGGGCTTCACGATCGACAACCCGAACGCCACGGGCTCCTGCGCCTGCGGTGACTCCTTCAGCTAAACCCTGAGGGAACCGGCGGAACG
>NZ_JBHVFF010000558.1:0-1898 GCF_042801895.1 Streptomyces sp. NPDC057543
GCCCAAGGGCGCGTCCGCCACCGCGGGGCAGCCGGTGCGACGTCCGTTCTGGACCCGGCGCCGACGCGACCAGCTCGCCGGTCTCGCGTTCATTTCCCCCCAGCTCTTCGGCAGCGTCGTGTTCGTGCTGCTGCCCATCGCCCTGGTCTTCCGGTTCAGCCTGCACGAGTGGAACGTGCTTGCCGGCGAGTCTCACTACACCGGTGGTGACAACTACACCAAGCTACTGGACGACGCCAACCTGCCCCAGGTACTGAAGTCCACGGCCCTGTTCTCGGCCGGCTTGGTGGTGCTCAACCTCTGCCTGGCCCTGGCGCTCGCCGTCCTGCTCAACCAGAAACTGCGCGGGATGACCGTGTTCCGCACGCTGTTCTTCTCTCCCGTCGTGGTGTCGCTGGTCGCCTGGACCATCGTGTGGGGCTTCCTGCTCCAGGCAGACGGCGGCATCAACGGCCTGCTGCGCGCGGTCGGCATCGACGGACCCAACTGGCTGCGCGGCGAGGGCTCAGCCATGTTCTCGGTCATCGTCGTGCAGGTTTTCAAGAACGTCGGTCTGAACATGGTGCTGTTCCTGGCCGCGTTCCAGGGCGTGCCCAAGGAGCTCTACGAGGCGGCGCGGGTTGACGGTGCGGGCTCATGGACCCGGTTCCGGTCCATCACCCTGCCGCTCATCAGCCCGACGATCCTGCTGACGTCGGTGATCACCATCGTGGGTTCGCTCCAGGTGTTCGCGCAGATCGCGGTGCTCACCCAGGGTGGCCCAAAGCTGTCCACCACCGTGCTCGTCTACTACCTCTATCAGCAGGCTTTCCAGTTCCATCACTTCGGCTACGGCGCAACCCTGTCCATCCTGCTGCTGCTGATCGTGCTGGCGCTCACCGTGTTCCAGTGGCAGTTGCGTAAGAGGTGGGTCTTCTATGAATCGTAAAGTCCCGCTGCGCACCCGAGTCGCCCTGTACGGCCTGCTCTGCGTGCTCGTGATCCCCTTCGTCTTCCCGACCTGGTGGATGGTGACGTCGTCGTTCAAACCCGTCGGCGACATCTTCTCCTACCCGCCACAGCTCGTGCCGACCAACCCGACGGTGTCGGCCTACCGGGAGGTCTTCGACGGGCGCCCGTTCGTCCGGCAGTACGTCAACAGCGTTTACATCGCCGCGCTGGTGACTGTGGGGACGATGATCGTGTCCTCGCTCGCCGGGTACGCCTTCGCCCGTATCAAATTCCGCGGCCAGAACGTACTTTTCCTGGTGGTGCTGGTGGGCCTGCTCATCCCGAGCGAGGTCACCATCGTCCCGCTTTTCCAGATATTCAACGACCTCGGCCTGATCAACACCCACTGGCCGCTGATCCTGGTGCCGATCTTCGGCGCACCGAGCGTCCTAGCCACGTTCATCATGCGGCAGTTCTTCATCAGCCTGCCCCACGAACTGGAGGAGGCCGCCCGGATCGACGGCATCGGCTACTTCGGCACGTTCTGGCGGATCGCCCTGCCGCTGGCCAGGCCGGCGCTCGGCGCCGTCGGGATCTTCACCTTCCTGCAGAGTTGGAACCTCTACCTGGAACCTGTGGTGTACCTCTCCTCGCCGGAGAAGTTCACCCTGCCGCAGGCACTCACCCAGTACGTGGACGCCTACGGCGGGCCCATGTGGAACGTCCAGCTCGCCGCGGCGTCGCTGGCCGCGATCCCGGTGCTGGTTGTGTTCGTCGTCGCCCAGAAGCAGTTCATCGAGGGCCTCGCCCATACGGGGCTGAAGTGAACGCCACGCTCGGCATTGACATCGGCGGCACCAAGACGCTGGCCGCCCTCGTCGGACCCGACGGCGCCGTGCTCGACCAGGCGCGAGCCGACACCCCGGCCGCGCAGGGCCCGGACGCGGTGCTGCGGACCGCCGCCGACC
>NZ_JBHVFF010000559.1:0-1863 GCF_042801895.1 Streptomyces sp. NPDC057543
CGGCGCCACCTGCGACAACGGCGCCCCCATCGCCACCGTCGGACCGTGGAGCTCCAGCGACGGCGTCTTCCCCGGCCACGTCCGGGGCGGCGTGTTCGTCAAGAACGGCGTCGTGGGCAGCTTCCGCGTGATCGACCACCGCTTCGGTGGAGACCGCGACCGCGGTGACGGAGACTACTGACCGAGTCGCTCGGTCGACGTAGAACCCCGGCCCGCCGGAATCGGGCCGGGGTTCCACACCGAACTCACCACATCCCCTGATCGACACACGATCCTCGGCGAACCCGGCCATCCGGCCGGCACAACGTGGCACCGGCGCGGCAGACGCCACCCACGACCCAGCCGCCCAGAAGCCCGCCCCACCCCCACTACGCCACCTTCGATGCCCGCGCCTCGGCAACCAGCACCCGGATGACCGAGGCGCGGTGGTGACGACCGGATGGTGGTCGGCCGTCTCGGACCGGCGGCTTCCGCGGTCGCTCCACAGGTCGGCTTCGTCCGGGCAGAGCCGGGCAACGTCGACGGAGCGTACGGCACAAGTGACCGGCCCCCGGATCCGAGGGCCGGTTCTGCCTGTCGGTGACTTGCTCGCCGTTCGACGGTACGCCGGTGACCGGCGCCCCCGTCCGGGCCATGACGAGCACTCACGGTCGACGGGGGCGTCGGTGCGCAGCGCGACCGGCTGGGTGATCTCGTTGTACGGCAACCTGATCTCGATGTCCCTCACCTGGTCGGGAAGTCCGGAGAAGCGGACCGTGCCGACCGGTCCGGGCCCGGTTTCCGCCGACCCGGTCGTCATGTCCACCATCAGGGCGTTGCCGCCGGTCACACTCGTCTGCCCAGCCGCACGGCCGTCGACGAGCAGGTCGTACACGCCATCGGGGCGGGGCACCCTGGTAGGCCGCCCGCAGCACCCAGGAAGCGGTCGTCGTCAATCTTCCCGAACTGTACGTCCTGGGAAGCGAACCCGACGCCGGTCGCCCCTCCTCTGCCGTGTCGCCGCACATCGACCGCCGACGACTCCTCCTCCTCGGCACCGGGTCCGCGGACCGAGCCGTTCTCGGTGACGCATCACCCGCCGGTCACACCGTCCGTACGCTCCCGCAACAGGTCGGCGTGGCCGCTGTGGCGGGCGTACTCCGCGATCATGTGGACGTGGACCATGCGGAGCGAGTACACCTCGCCGGCATGGGTGAAGGTGTCGTCCATCGAGGCATCCGCGACGATCTCGTCCGCCAGCCGGCATTCCTCGATCAGGCGCGCGTAGTCCTCGGCCGCTCGGGACGGGTCCACGTCCTCGAAGTCCGCGTCCTTGCCCCTCTCGGGGTCGTACATCGGGTCGAGCGTCTGACCGGCGAACCGCTGCCGGAACCAGACGCGTTCGACCTTGGCCATGTGGCGGATCAGTCCGAGGAGTGTGAGGTTCGACGGCGAAACCGTCTGCTCGGCGAGTTGCTTCCCGGTCAGACCGGCGCACTTGTGCAACAGCGTGCCGCGGAACCAGGCGAGGTAGCCGGTGAGCATCTCGCGCTCACCGGCCACGAGTGAACCGGGCGTGCGCTCAACATCAGGTGCTGTCCATGTCATCCCTTGATCTTGCCTCGTACCCGCCGGACAGGGACAGGGCTTTTCCGCTCGGACGCCGGCGTGACCGGCGCGCGCCCGCGCGCACGTTCAGGCCTCCCTATGTTTCTGAGGACGTTTTTCGGCTCCGGTCGACGGAAGTTTTCTGGCTCCGTGGTTGGGCTGGAGGGGGCGTGAGGCGGTGTGATTCACGCCCCTGTAGCAAGGTGATTTGGCCCCACCTCGATCGAGTGGTTCCGCTGGCCCTGGGGGTGGGGTCTCGCGGCAGGTTGGGGTGCC
>NZ_JBHVFF010000560.1:0-1854 GCF_042801895.1 Streptomyces sp. NPDC057543
GACTGGTGCCCTCCACCGTGCACCGCGTGCTGACCCGCTTCGGCCTGGCCCGCCTGACCCATCTCGACCGGGCCACCGGCCGCGTCATACGCCGCTACGAACGCGACCGGCCCGGCGAACTCGTCCACGTCGACATCAAGAAGCTCGGCAACATCCCCGACGGCGGCGGCCACAAGGCACTGGGCCGCCAGGCCGGCCGCAAGACCCGGTCCGGGGTTGGCTACAGCTACATCCATACCGCCGTCGACGACCACTCCCGCCTCGCCTACAGCGAGATCCACACCGACGAGAAGAAGGAGACCGCCACCGCGTTCTGGACCCGCGCCCAGACGTTCTACGCGGCCCACGGGATCACCGTCGAACGGGTCCTGACCGACAACGGATCCTGCTACAAGTCACACGCCTGGCGCGACCTCCTGGCAACGGCCGGGATCACCCACAAGCGAACCCGGCCCTACCGCCCGCAGACCAACGGCAAGGTCGAACGCCTCAACCGCACCCTGCTCGACGAATGGGCATACGCACGCCCCTACCGCTCGGAACAGGAACGACGCGACGCGTTCCCTCAGTGGCTGCACACCTACAATCACCACCGCGGACACACCGCACTCGCAGGCAAACCACCCGCCAGCCGCGTCCCCAACCTCCCAGGGCAATACACCTAGTACCAAGGGCGGGCGTCATGCGTGGGCAGTGGACGCAGTTTCGGCCAGCGCTCGAGCAGGCGGCCGGCCAGGGCGGAGCTGAGGCGGCCGACGGCGTGCAGGTGATCGTGGTCGCGGGTCATGTCGGCGACCACGCCCAGGCGGTGGACGAGCCGCTCACGGGCGGAGACGTAGCCCCACTCGAAGTCCTCGGCGGGCACCCGGGCGAGCTGGTCGACCGTCCCGCGGTGGGCCCGCTCGACGAGCGCGTCGCCCTGGATCAGCCAGCCTGCGCACGCGTCGGCGAGGTCACCCGGCACGTCCTTCCCGGTGAGGCCGCGCCAGGTGGTCCGGTAGACGTCCTCGACCTCCGTGAGCGGGGCCGCGGTGACCGACATGGCACACCAGCAGGTGGGGAAGCCGATGCGGAAGTAGGCGAGTTCGATCAGGCCGTTGCCGAGCGAGGCCCGCTCGAAGTCGACGAAGCGGACGCCGTCGGCGGTGCGCAGATCATTGCCGGGGCAGGGGTCGCCGTGCAGCAGCGCATGGTGCGGGGTGGGGTCCAACCGCTCCAGGAGACCGGCGAGTTCATTGGGAACCGTGGACGGTGCGGGCACGTCGAGCGCCCTGGCCAGGGTGAGGAAGGACTCCGCGTCGGTGGCCGTGGGCCCCGACCAGACCGGTAGTGCGCCCGCGTCGGCGGGGCCGGTCAGGGCGTGCAGCCGGGCGAGCGACTCGGCGTACCCCGGCATCCAGTCGTCCGTCTTGCCGAGGTCGTCCAAGTGCTCGAGGACCATCACCCGCGAGGACAGGTCCGTGGCGAGCACCGTGGGGGCCACGGCGGGCCCGGAGGCCCGCCCTGCCAGGCGCAGCCCGGCGACCTCCCGCGCGAAGCGCGTGTTCGCGTCGGCGCCCGGGTCCCCGCCGTCGGTGATCTGCTTGACGATCACCAGACGCCGGTCGGCCAGCCGCACCCGCCACACCCGTGACCGCGGACTGCTGTCCAGGAGTTTGGTCTGCTTGGGGGTGCCCACGGTGGAGAGCAGCGCCTCATCGAACGGAACACGGTTCAGCATGCTGACGAGCGTAGCCGTAGCTTCGTACGCGCGAGCGAGCGCCCTGGCCCCGCCGAAGTCCTCCCTTGGCCTGTTCTAGGGCCTGTTGCGAAAGTCGATCAAGGTCGTGGGATGATCAAGCGCTGTGGGGCGTG
>NZ_JBHVFF010000561.1:0-1815 GCF_042801895.1 Streptomyces sp. NPDC057543
GCCAGGACGTCGGCGAGCGAGAGACCGGCGGGCTGCTGCCCCTGGTCTTCGGCGTTGTCGGCCGGTTCCTTCTCCGAGGTCAGGTGGTCGGCTGTTCCCAGACCCGCATCACCGGACTGGAGTGCTTGTGTGACGGGGCCATCTGCAGGAGCGGACTCCTCGTCGTCGTTGAGCGCTTCCTCTTCGGCGGCGTATTCAGCGGGCAGACCGTCCTCGCCCGAGGCCTCATCGTCTTCGTCTTCGTCAGGGTCGGCCCGGACCCAGTCGGGTGCCGGAACATCGGCGTCGCTGGCGGCAAGGGTGAGCAGCTCGATGGCGTCCGTGAAGTGCTCGTCGCTCAGGCCCTGAAGATGGATGGGCAGGTTCGAGCCGGGAAGCACGATGGTCTCGCCGGGGCTCTGGCAGGTCAGCGTCCAGGCGTCGGCCGCGCTGTCGGCGGAGGCGGTACCGGTGGTGATGACCGCGGCCGCCGTGTGGGGCTGCTTGGTGAGAGCGTCGAAGAGACGGTCGGTGTCGGCTCCGTCGGGCAGGTTCTGGGCGAGGACGATGTGCGGGGTCCAGGCCCCTTGGGCGTCGTCGGACAGCCGGGCGGCCCGCAGCGAGTCGGTGCCGATGCTGGCGAGGGTGCGGCGCTGGTCGGCGGTGTGAGCTTCCACGTCGGCGGCGGCGTCGGCCAGGTTTTCGGTCCGGGCGACGCGTTCGGGGGCGGCCTCTTCGAGGCCGGGCGCCACGTCTGCCAGGGCGGCGACTTCAAGGTGTCCCGGCAGTGGGGTGGTGGCGAGTTCGACGGCAATGGCCTGCAGAACGTGCCGTGCGAAGTCGTCGTCACCGGCTAGTGCCGCATCAGGCAACGTTTGCCCTGTCGACGACGGCTTGTAGGTGCTGGTCGTCGGCATGGCGGTTTCGCCAGATGATGTAGCGGCGGATCATGCTGCCCTGTTCTTTGTGGTCGGCGTGGTCTGTGCCGTCGAGAGTGAAGTAGCGCAGGGCTGTGAACTGGGCCTCGATGCGGTTGATCCAGGAGCTGTTGGTCGGTGTGTAGGCGATCTCGACGTTGTTCGCGGCAGCCCAGATGCCGACCCGTTGACACCTTTTCGTGGTCAGGTGCGGGGAGAAGTTGTCGGCCACGATCGCGATCCTGACGTCGGCCGGGTAGAGGCTGCGCAGGTAGCGGCAGAACTCCAGGAACTGGGTGCGCCGCTTGACCGGTTTGATGTGGCCGTAGAGCTTGTCCTTGGAAAGATCCAGAGCGGCGAACAGGTGCCGCACCCGCCGTAACGGTTGTAGGTCGCTCGCCGCCGTCGGCGCGGTTCGCGATCTGGGTCCTTGTGTTTGCCGCCGCGCTCGGCCCATTGCCGGCCCGGGTGGGGCATGAGGTTGAGCGGGCCGAACTCGTCCAGGCAGAAGATGACTTCGGGTTCGCCGTCCTCGGGTATGACCTCGCCGTCGGCGATCGCGTAGAGGTGCTCGACGCGCGCTTTCTTGGCCGCGTAGTCCGGATCGCGGGAGGTCTTCCAGGTCTTCAGGCGTTGAAAGGAGACGCCTTCCTCGCGGAGCAGGATGCGCAGGCCCTCGTGGCTGATGTCGTCGACCACCCCCTCTGCTACCAGGAAGTCCGCCAGCTTGGACAGGCTCCAGGTTGAGAACGGCAGGTCGTGCTCGGTGGGTTTGGACTTCGCGATCTTCTTGATCTCACGGCGCTCCGGCAGCGTTCAGCCGCGCGGCGTATGACGCGGCCGGTGGCCCGGTCGAGATGGGTCAGGCGGGCCAGGCCGAAGCGGGTCAGCACGCGGTGCACGGTGGAGGGCACCAGTC
>NZ_JBHVFF010000562.1:0-1804 GCF_042801895.1 Streptomyces sp. NPDC057543
GGGATGCTGTTGGCGAATTCGGGGCCCAGCGTTGATCGCTTCGTCCCGTCGGGAGTTCATCCGGCGGGACGAAGTGCTGCCAGGTGGGAGGTCCGGGTGTGGGCCCGGGACCGGTCCGCGGTCCAGGCATTGAGGCGGGCGAGGTTGATCGCGGCTGCGGTGAGCTGGTGCTGGAGCCGGGTCTTGGCGAGTCCTCGATAGCGGCTTTGCCGCAGGCCAGCGGTGTGGACGGCGTGGGAGATGGTGCCCTCGATGCCGTTGCGGGCCGCGTAGCGTTCCCGCCACTCGGGTGTTCCCCGGGCGGCGCGGGCCTGCTGGATCGCTTCGTGTTCTGCGCGGGGTCGCAGGGTGATCTCGCGCTTGGTGGCGCGGTTGGAGCTGATGCACTGGGGGCGGGCGGGGCAGGGACGGCAGTCGGTGGGTGAGAAGGCGATCCGGATGATCGGAGCGTCACGGATGGAGAACGCGTCACGCCACTGGCGGGATGTGTTGCCGTTTGGGCAGGTCACCGTTTTGGCGTCCCAGTCCACGGTGAAGGCTGCCTGGTTGTAGGGGCCGGTGGCCTGTGCGGATCTATCGCTCGCGATGGGGCCGGTCAGGGTGATGCCGTGGTCGCGGGCAGCAGTGACGATGCGCGGGCCGTCGATGTAGCCCGCGTCCAGCAGGTGCTCACCGGGCAGAAGATCCTTCGCCGCCAGGATGTCGTGGATGAGATCGGTGGCCTTGATGTCCTGGACGGTGGCGTCGGTGGTCAGC
This sequence comes from Streptomyces sp. NPDC057543, assembly GCF_042801895.1. Lineage (NCBI taxonomy): Bacteria > Bacillati > Actinomycetota > Actinomycetes > Kitasatosporales > Streptomycetaceae > Streptomyces > Streptomyces sp. NPDC057543. The sequence goes on from NZ_JBHVFF010000562.1 coordinate 757, forward strand.
ACATTCGTGATCAGGTGGGGTGTGTCCGGGTCGCAGGTCTCGGTGAGATGGACTTTGAAGCCGTCCCATTTGATGTCGCGTTTCACGCTCGCGCGGGCTTCGGTTTCATAGGGGCTGACCAGGCGTAATGCGCCTGGCGGGCAGGCTTTTGGGTCCCGCCACTGCACCTCGCCTTCCGCGTCGACGACGTACTGCTGCACCCATGCCCGGCGCAGGATCTGGACGGCGGGAAGCTCGCGCAGCCAGATAGGCGCGTCGGGCGTGTGCACATCGGTGAGCAGGCGCATCCCGTCCCGGCCGGTCTGCTCGGCCAGCTCAGTCCGCTTTCCCTGGCCCGATGGCAGCCAGTAATCCTCCGGCCGGGTGGCATACCTGTCGAACCACGCCGGGTCGGCGTGCGCGGTGAGCCAGTTGGGGGCCGCGGCGGCGAGCGCGTTGAGGGCGGTCCGCATGGTCTCGATGACGAACTCCAGCCGGTTCAGCGACCGGATCGCGGCCAGCACGTGGGTGGAGTCGGTGCGGGCGCGGCCCGGCGCCTTGAGCACTCCAGCCTGCCGGGCGGTCTCAAGAACCCGGTCGAAGATCTGCTGGCCGGCGTCGGCCTCGACCAGCCGGGCACGGAACTCGCTGAGCACCGAGAAGTCGAAGCCCGGATCGGTCAGTTCAAGGCCCAGGGCGTACTTCCAGTCGATCCGGGCCCGCACCGCCAGGGCCGCCTGCCGGTCCGGCAGCCCCTCGGTGAACTGGAGCACCGATACCAGCGCCAGTCGGCCCGGTGACCAGGCCGGCTTGCCCCGGGTCGGGAACAGATCCGCGAACTGTTCGTCCCGGAACAGCACCCCCAGCTCGTCCCGCAGCCGGATCGCCAGGCTCCCCTTCGGGAACGCCGCCCGGGCCACCCGCACCGTCTCCGCAGGGATCTCCCCATCCCCGATCGGACGCAGCGACATCGAAACCTCCCCATACGACAACGTCGGCCTTCAAGACCACAACCGGGTGTTGAAGGCCGACGTCACGCCGAGCCACGAATTCGCCAACAGCATCCCCG
>NZ_JBHVFF010000563.1:0-1801 GCF_042801895.1 Streptomyces sp. NPDC057543
ACTACCTCAAGCAGGCGCAGCCCGACCTGCGGATCGCCGTACTGGAGAAGGAGTTCGCCGGCTTCGGGGCCTCCGGCCGCAACGGCGGCTGGCTCAGCGCCGAGCCGCCCGGCCAGATGCGCCGCTACGCCAAGGCACACGGCCAGGAGCCGTCCGTCGCCATGCAGCGCGAGATGTTCTCCTCGGTCGACGAGGTCGTCCGCGTCGCCGCCGAGGAAGGCATCGAGGCCGACATCCAGAAGGACGGTCTGCTCCACGTCGCCACCAACGCCGCGCAGGAACGGCGGCTCCGCGACCGGCTGCCGTCGCTGCGCGCCGAAGGCTGGGGCGAGGACGACCTGGTCGAACTGGACCGCGACGAGCTCGCCGAACGCGTCCGCGTCGCCGGCGCCCGCAGCGCCCAGTGGAGCCCGCACTGCGCCCGCATCCAGCCGGCCAAGCTGGTCCGGGGCCTGGCCGACGTGGTCGAGCGGATGGGCGTCACCATCTACGAGAGCACTGAAGTCACCGAGATCCGCCCGCACGAGGCGGTCACGCCGCACGGCACCGTCCGGGCGTCGTTCGTGATTCGGGCCCTGGAGGGCTTCACCTCCGGGCTGCGCGGACACCGCCGGTCGTGGCTGCCCATGAACAGCAGCATGATCGTCACCGAGCCGCTGCCCGCCGCCGTGTGGGAGGAGATCGGCTGGCGTGGAGCCGAACTGATCGGCGACGAGGCGAACTCGTACTGCTACATCCAGCGCACCACCGACGGCCGGATCGCCATCGGCGGACGCGGCATCCCGTACATGTTCGGCTCCCACGTCGACCAGCGCGGCGAGACCCGGACCGCCACCCAGATGCAGTTGCAGGCCATCCTGCGGCAGCACTTCCCGGCCACCCGGGACGTGGCGATCGACCACACCTGGTCCGGGGTGCTGGGCGTACCGCGTGACTGGTGCGCCACCGTCCACGTGGACGAGCGGACCGGGCTGGGCTGGGCCGGCGGCTACGTCGGGCACGGGGTGACCACCACCAACCTCGCCGGACGTACCCTGCGCGACCTGATTTTGCGTCAGGAAACGGACCTCACCCGGCTGCCCTGGGTCGGCCGCCAGGTGCGCGGCTGGGAGCCGGAGCCGCTGCGCTGGCTCGGCGTGCGCAGCCTCTACGTCGCGTACCGTGCCGCCGACCGGCACGAGAACTCCGGCCTGGAGCGCACTTCCGCCATCGCACGCATCGCCGACGTCATCAGCGGCCGCTGAAAGGAGCCGATCCTCGTGAACACCCCTGTGGACACCACCGTCTTCCCCGTCGCTTTCCTCGCCGACGCGGTGACCACCGACTTGCCCGCCGCCTGTCCCAAGCCCACCAGCACCACCGGTCAGCAGGAGACCAGCCACACCCTGTGGACGTCCCCCGACGGCCTCGTCGAGGTCGGCGTCTGGGAGTGCGACCCCGGCCACTTCACCGCCACCCGCGAGGGCTACGACGAGATCTGCCAGGTACTGTCCGGAACCGCCACCGTCGACACCGAAGGCGGCGAAAGCGTCGAACTGCGTCCCGGCTCCACCCTGGCCATGCCGGCCGGCTGGCGCGGCACCTGGCAGGTCCACGAAACGATCCGCAAGGTATACGTGGTGCGAACCCACCGGGCCGAAGCATGACCCTCGTCCTGCACGGCGGCCAGGTGTGGACGGGCGACCCGGCACGGCCCCACGCGACCGCCGTCGCCGTGGCCGACGGCCGGATCACCGCCGTCGGCTCCGACACCGAAGTACGGGCGGCCGCCGGACAGGCGGCCGAAACCGTCGACCTGGGC
>NZ_JBHVFF010000564.1:0-1771 GCF_042801895.1 Streptomyces sp. NPDC057543
AGGGCTCGCAGAAAATCAACATGCGGGTTTGATCTTGTCCGGGGGTTCGGTGCTGTAGGCGTCGAGGTAGGCGGCCACGTCTGCGGGAGTGGTGAATCGTGCGGTGGAACGAGGGACAGTGCAGCCGTGCTGGTCCAGGAGGGGTTGGGTCTCCTGGATCGTGCGGGTGATGGTCTGCGAGCTGGTCCCGAAGAGTTTGCCGAGGAGGGCGTGGGTGAAGGAGCCGCGCTGATACAGGATTGTGGCCAGGATCCGGTCGGGGTCGGTGAACGCCTGCCGGGGGCCGGCACCGGGGGCTCGCTGTCGTTCGCGACCGCGTCGATGGCGGCGCTGTTCCTCCAGCCGGACACCCTGGAGGGCCGCCAACTCGTTGATCAGAGTGTCCAGTTGTGAGCGGGTGATGCCGGTGAGTTCCGGGTCGGTGAGGCGGGTGTGCTGCCGGGCGTCCCACCGCCGTGGTTCCGCGCCGTGTGGAGTGCTGGTGGCTGTGGGCGCGCGCTGGGCATGCTGTGCGTGAAGGGTGTAGTTCCAGTCGCCGTGGAAGCGGTGGCGGGTCATCGTCAGCGCGTCGACCTGGGCGTCGTCGACTTTCACGCCGGTGGGGTAGGCGCCGGTGTCGAGTTCGGCGCGGACCCTCAGTCCGGTGCGGGTGGTGGTCGCCGCGATGGACTGCACGATGACTTCATGGCTGGTCAGGGGCCTGCCGCGCCAGTTCATGGAAATGTGGGAGAACAGCCGGTGCTCAATCCGGTTCCATTTCGATGTGCCCGGCGGTAGGTGACTCACCGTGATCTCAAGGCCAGTCTCGGCGGCCAGTGCGGCAAGCTCGGTCTTCCATGCCCGGGCGCGGTAGCCGTTGGAGCCCCCGGCGTCGGCGGTGATCAGCAGCCGACGGGCGCGAGGGTAGTCGCCCTGTCCGGCCCCGTGCCACCAGCGGCGGATCGAGGCGACCGCGAAAGCGGCGGTGTCGTGGTCGGTGCCGACACTGACCCAGCCAGCGTTCGCGGCAATGTCGTAGATGCCGTACGGGATCGCCTTGCCGGGCCCCTCCCGGTCCAGGAAGTCATGCGTCTTGACCTGCACCGGATCACCCATGGGCTGCCATTCACGCCCCGCGTTCTTGTACTGGCCGACCAGTTCCTTCTTCTTGCTGTCCACGCTGACCACCGGGTCCCCGGCGCCGATGTGGTCCTTGGCCTGCTCGTTGATGTAGCGGAACTGCGCGTCCCGGTCCGGGTGCTGCTTGCCCTCGACGGTCTTGGAGTTGGCCTGCAGACTGAAACCCTCCTCCCGCAGCAGGTCACCGACCGTGTCGGCACTGACCTTGTGTCCCTGACGGGTCAGCTCGCCAGCCAGGTTCCGGGTCGACTTGGTCGTCCAGCGCAGCGGCGACATCGGGTCTCCGCGCATGTCCGGCTCGACCAGGGCGAGCAGCGCGGGCCGCAGTCCCGCATCCAGGTCGGCGGCCTTCTTCCGTCCACCTCCGGGCCGGCGGACCCGTCCCAAAGGCGGCTCGCCCGCCTCCAGCTCATCCGCCCCCTTGCGGACCGTCGTCTCGCTGGCCCCGGCGGCCCGCGCGACGGCCCGGATCCCGCCGTGCCCCAGGATGCGGGCCTCTGCTCCCATCAGCAGACGCTGCTGCCGCTCGTCCAGGTGTGGGAACAACACCCCGAACCTGGCGGCCAGTTGATCTTGAACCACTTGCGATATGCCCATACCACGTCAACGAGCCAGATCACCGGAAGCAACACGTTGATTCTCTGCGAGCACT
>NZ_JBHVFF010000565.1:0-1718 GCF_042801895.1 Streptomyces sp. NPDC057543
CCCGTGAAGCACACGGGTGACGGGCCTTTGTCCGTCGTGCGGGTACGCCGGACCCGCTCAGTCCTTCGGCCGCTTCGGCCGCCAGACCACCAACGCGCTGGTCTGCTGCACGTCCTGGTACGGCACCAGATCGCGCCGGTACGAGGCGTGCACCTGGGCCTCGCGCTGCTGCATCGCCACCGCCGCACCGTCCACCGCCGCCGAGAGCTCGGCGACGCGCTGCTGGAGGGCCGCGACCTGGTTCTCCAGCTCGATGATGCGCTTGATGCCGGCGAGGTTGATGCCCTCGTCCTGCGACAGCTGCTGCACGGTGCGCAGCAGCTCGATGTCGCGGGCCGAATAGCGCCTGCCGCGCCCGGCCGTGCGGTCGGGCGAGACCAGGCCGAGGCGGTCGTACTGGCGCAGCGTCTGCGGATGCAGGCCCGAGAGCTGGGCCGCGATCGAGATCACGTACACCGGTGTTTCATCGGTCAGTTCGTACGGATTACGTCGTCGGCCGTCCACCTCAAGCTCCCTTCGCTGCCTGGAAGAGTTCTGCCCGCGGGTCACGGCCCGCAGTCGCCTTCCGGTAGGCCTCCAGTGCTTCCCTGGCCTCGGTGCTCATTTCCCTGGGCACCGTCACCTCGACGGTGACCAGCAGGTCGCCCCGGGTGCCGTCCTTGCGTACGGCGCCCTTGCCCCGGGCGCGCATCGTACGCCCGTTGGGCGTGCCGGCCGGCAGTTTCAGGGTGACCGGCGGGCCGCCGAGCGTGGGCACCTTCACCTCGCCGCCGAGCGCCGCCTCCGTGAAGTCGACGGGCACGGTGACCGTGAGGTTGTCGCCCTTGCGGCCGAAGACCGGGTGGGCGTCGACATGGACCACGACGTACAGATCGCCGGCCGGTCCACCGCGCTCGCCCGGACCGCCCTTGCCGCGCAGCCGGATCCGCTGACTGTCCGAGACGCCGGCCGGGATCCTGACCTGCATGGTCCGGGAGGACTTCGCCCGTCCACTGCCCTTGCAGACATCGCAGGGGTCCTGGGCGATGAGGCCCCGGCCCTTGCAATCCACGCAGGGATCGGTGAGCGAGAAGCCGCCGCCGGTGCCGCGCGACACCTGGCCGGTGCCGAGACAGGTCGGGCAGACCCTGGGCGTGCCGTTCTTGTCACCGGTGCCGGAACACGCCTTGCACGGCGCCTGGCTGGACATCCGCAGCGGGACCGTGGCCCCCTCGACCGCCTCGGTGAAGCTGAGCGTCACCTCGGACTCGATGTCCTGGCCGCGGCGCGGCTGCACCCGCGTCCCCGTACCGCCCCGGTTGAACAGGCCGCCGAAGACATCGCCCAGACCGCCGCCGCCGAAGCCGCCGGCTCCGCCGCCCTGGCCCCCGCCCTGAGTGCCTCCGAAGAGGTCGCCCAGGTCGAAGTTGAAGTTGCCTCCCGCGCCCGGGGGGCCGGCCCGGAAGCCGCCGTTGCCGAAGAGGGCGCGCGCCTCGTCGTACTCCTTGCGCTTCTTGCTGTCGCCGAGGATGTCGTTCGCCTCGGAGATCTCCTTGAAGCGCTCCTCCGCCTTGTCGTCGCCCTTGTTGGCGTCCGGGTGGAACTCGCGGGCGAGCTTCCGGTACGCCTTCTTGATCTCGGCGTCGGTGGCGTCCTTGGGGACGCCGAGGACCTTGTAGTAGTCCTTCTCGACGAAGTCCTTCGTGCTCATCGACGTCCCTCCTTCCGGACGATCGGCC
>NZ_JBHVFF010000566.1:0-1718 GCF_042801895.1 Streptomyces sp. NPDC057543
CCGCCGATCTGGAGTGAGCCCTGGAAGTCGCCGAGGGCTTCGCGGAGCGGGTCGTAGGCGGGGTGCGGCGTGGTGAACTTCGCGGACAAGGAACTGCCGAAGTCGGTGGCGAACGAGTCGGGCTCGATGAGGGTCACCTTGATCCCGAACGGGGCGACCTCGCCGGCAAGGGCCTGGCTGATGCCTTCGAGTGCCCACTTGGAGGCGTTGTACGCGCCCACGTTGGGGTAGGAGGTGATTCCGCCGATGGAGCTCACCTGGAGGATGTGGCCTGAGCCCTGCTCGCGCAGGTAGGGGATTGCGGCCTGGGTGACCCAGACTGCGCCGAACAGGTTGGTTTCGATGACGCCGCGCAGCTCCTTTTCGGAGAGCTCCTCTACGGCGCCGAGCTGACCGTAGCCGGCGTTGTTGACGATCACGTCGAGCCGCCCGAAGTGGGCATGGCCCTTGGCGACGGCGTCGAAAGCGGCGGCCCGGTCGGTGACGTCCAGCCGCAGCGGGAGGACCCGCTCGCCGTAGGCGGTGACGAGGTCGTCGAGCGTGGCGGTGTCGCGGGCGGTGGCCACGACGGAGTCGCCCCGGTCCAGGGCAGCTTCGGTCCACTGGCGGCCGAAGCCGCGGGAGGCGCCGGTGACGAACCAGATCTTGCTCATGATGCTTCTCTCTTTCGTGCTGGTCAGTCGTCGAGGTGGGCGGCGAAGGTGCGGAACGGGCCACGGTCGGTGTGCAGCGTCCAGATCCGCTCCGCCAGCGCCTCGGGCTCGTGGGAGGGCTCGCCGCCGCCGATGCCGCGGGGGATGATCAGCTGCGCGACGTGGATGTTCTCGGGGGCGAGCGCGTCATGCAGGAGCTGCCCGTAGGCGCTCTCCCCGGCGAAGGCGACGGAGGTGCCGGTGACCTGCGGACCGGGGCGGACGGCGCTGGCGCCGTTGATCAGGACGGTCGTGCCGCGCCCGAGGGACCGCATGCCGGGGATGACCTGGTGCGCGGCGGTCGCGGGACCGTAGATGGAGAATTCGACGGGTCCGACGAGGTCGTCGGCGACGGTCTCCAGCACGGGCCGCATGAACTCCTTCGCCGGCAGCGGGCTGTACTGCAGCACCTCGATCCGGCCGAGCTGCTCGTCTGCGGCGATCAGCGCGTCGCGCAGGGAGGCAGTGTCGCGGACGTTGGCGGTGAAGCCTTTCGCGGGGATGTCCTCAGACTTCAGGGTGCGGGCCAGTTCGTCGAGGCGGGCCTGGTTGCGGGAGATCAGCGCCACGGCGAAGCCCTTGCGCCCGAACCGGCGCGCGACGGCCAGGCCCAGTCCGGAGCCGGCGCCGATGATGGCGATGGTGGTCATGGTGTTCCTCTCAATGTCTGCGTGCATGTCGCGGTGGCGCTCACCTTGGGTGCCGTTGGCGGCGGTCGTCCGACCGGTGTCCCGGACCGCGGAGCAGGGGCGGGAGCGCAATGGATGGGGGCGATGTCCTCGGGACGGCCCGGCGCGGGCGGGGCCATGCCGGAGGCCGGCGCGCTTATGCGGTCGGTGCGGCCGCCCTCACCGGGGTGCGCGGCCGCGGCACGGGTGACCTGGATGAGGCCCGGCACGTCGATGCCGGATACGCGGTGGAAGCCGGCCGCGGTGATGTCGGCGTACTCGTGTACGCCGCAGTCGTTTCACAAGGATGTCCGGCCCGGATGCTCGGTTCGTCTCGTCGATGGGGTTCGGGGCGTCC
>NZ_JBHVFF010000567.1:0-1699 GCF_042801895.1 Streptomyces sp. NPDC057543
AGCTGGGCGTCCTTGGCACCGCGCGGCCGGTTCATCTCGTCGATCGGGCACTCGACCACCCGGCCGGTCATCCGGTGAAGCTCGACCTTGTGCCGTAGCTCCAGGAGCAGGAAGTACGTCGTCAGCGCCTGCGAGAGGGCCAGCCGGGTGCCGCTCGGTGAGTTCCGAAGCACCTTCCCGAAGTACGCGTCGGCGGGCTCCATGTCCCACAGCGGCCGGCCGAACCAGGTCCTGATCTGCTCCAGATGCCCGACGTCCCCGCGGATCGTGCCGTCCGCCAGGCCCGCCGAGGCCCGCGCGAGGACGAACCCGGACAGCACGTCGGTCTCGAACCGCTCCAGCTTCTCCGCCGACGCGGGCGCCCAGTGCTCACGCAGGTCCCGCACGACCGCCAGCGCCGCCAACCCGAGCCTCCTCGCCTTCGGACCGAATGCAGATTGGTCGGACGAGGTGAGAACGCTTCAAGAATCCCGAAGTTACGTCACAGAGCCGCAGAGCACACGAAGGAGGAAGAACCCCCTGGCCACGGGGGACAGAGACTCAGCGGGGCTCAGGAGAACTCACGGGATGTCGCACAGCTGGTGGCTGCTTCCGCGGGGCGGCCGAGGTGTCGGCCCGGCCCGCGAACCGCCAGAGCGAGCACAGTGGCTGGGGCCAGGGGTAGTGCGGAGTAGCTCCCGTGCGCCGCCTCTTGGCCGCACGCATCGCGTGGGCACACCTTCTGTGGCTGAGGCCCAAGACCACGCAGTGTGATGTTCCATCGGGTCGGTGACGTGTCCCGCCGGGCGGGATGTTAGGCGACATCGGAACGTGAGTGGTTGGCGACACGAGACGTGTCAGGGGCGTTGAGCGGGGCGGCCCTGAACCACCGGTCCGCGCCGGTACGTCAGGTGTTTGTAAGCACTTCTTTGGGCTCCACCGCGCGGAACAGAAGTGGCTCCAGGCGTAAGAAGTTGATCTGGCTCCACTCGTGGAGCGATGCGCGGATCTTGGACGTTGGATAGGGTGCGAGCGGGAGGTACGGGGGATGAGTTTTCGGTTGGCGGCGTATGCCGTGTGCATCGAGGACGGGCGGGTGCTGCTCGCCCGTCACGTGCCACCGGCGGGCGAAAGTAACTGGACTCTTCCGGGTGGCCGGGTCGAGCACGGCGAAGATCCGTTCGATGCGGTGATCCGGGAGGTCGCCGAGGAGACAGGCTGCACCGCGGTGGTGGATCGCCTGCTGGGCGTGGACTCACGGGTCATCCCTGCGGCCGAAGCTCGTGCGGGAGTCGAGCATCAGAACGTCGGCGTCTTCTATCGGGTCCGTATCACCGGCGGCCAGTTCCGGCCTGAGCCGAACGGCGAAATTGTCGAGTCCGTCTGGACCGTGATCTCCGACGTCGCCGGCCTGCGCCGGTCTTCGCTGGTCGATATCGGCCTCTCCCTGGCCCAGGCACTTCCGGCAACTGGCCACGTCGATCCTGTCCCGGTCGACGGCCTGATCCAGCACTAGGCAGGCCTGCTCGCCTCGGAGACGCCCTTGAACGGGCCGACCAATCAGGTCTGCACCATGAAGGCCGCAGCGGCAGGCCGTCGTCCACCGCGGCTTCCGCGAGTGCCCGGTAGAGCGAGGCGACCGAGGGGGACAACCGGTCTGCTCGCGCCTGGCGGTGCCGTCCGCTGATTGTCGGATCGGGCGGGGACCATCGGGCATATG
>NZ_JBHVFF010000568.1:0-1687 GCF_042801895.1 Streptomyces sp. NPDC057543
GTGCGGGGCCACGTACGCAGGTACGTGCCCCGCACCGATGGACAAAGCTGCCCGCACCAGCTGCAAGCCCTGCCCCCACCTGCACCAACGCACCACTTGCACCACCTCCCTGACACCCACGTCACCGCAGACGTGTACCCGACCGGAGGAACCGCCGTGGCAGCTACGCCCAGGTTTCACAACGACGCAGACGCAACACCCGATGCCGACCCGCACCTCATCCCCGAATCGGCCTCGGCAGACCGGAAACACCCGGTCGACGAAACGCTCCCCCCGCTGAAGATGTTCACCAGCGGCCTCCAGCACGTGGCCGCGATGTACGCGGGCGTGGTGGCACCGCCGATGATCCTGGGGCCCGCCGTGGGCCTCACCGCCAAGGAGACCGCCTTCCTGATGGGGGCGAGCCTCTTCACCGCGGGCCTCGCCACCCTGCTCCAGACCCTCGGCTTCTGGCGCATCGGCGCCCGGCTGCCGTTCGTCAACGGCGTCTCGTTCGCCGGTGTCACCCCGATGGTGGCGATAGGAAAGGACCGTGGACACGACGGCATAGCCGTCATCTTCGGCGCGATCATCGTGGCGGGCCTGCTCGGCTTCCTGCTCGCCCCGTACTTCTGCAAACTGGTCCGCTTCTTCCCGCCCGTCGTCACCGGCACCGTGATCACCCTGATCGGTGTCTCGCTGCTGCCGGTCGCCTTCAGGTGGTCCCAGGGTGGCAACGCCATGGCCGACGACTACGGTTCGATGACCAACATCACCATGGCCGCGGTCACGCTGGTGATCGTCCTCGCGCTGCGCAAACTGCTGCGCGGCTTCCTCCAGCAGATCGCCATTCTGCTCGGTCTGGTCATCGGCACACTGATCGCGATCCCGGTCGGCATCACCGACTTCGGCGCCATCAAGGACGCCGAACTGATCGGCTTCCCGACGCCGTTCCACTTCGGGGCTCCGCAGTTCGAGATCGCCGCGATCGTCTCGATGTGCATCGTGATGCTGGTCTGTATGACCGAGTCCACCGCGGACATGCTGGCCCTCGGAAAGATCGTCGACCGGCCGGCGGACGAGCGGACCATCGAGGGCGGCCTGCGCGCCGACACCCTGGGCAGCGCCATCAGCCCTCTCTTCAACGGATTCATGTGCAGTGCCTTCGCCCAGAACATCGGGCTGGTCGCGATGACCAAGGTTCGCAGCCGCTTCGTGGTGGCAGCCGGCGGCGGCATCCTGATCGTGCTCGGGCTGGTTCCCGTCGCCGCGTCCGTCATCGCGCTCGTCCCGCTGCCCGTCCTCGGCGGCGCGGGCATCGTGCTCTTCGGTTCGGTCGCGGCGAGCGGGATCCAGACGCTGGCGACCGCCGCGCTGGAGAAGGGCGAGAACGCGCTGATCGTGGCAGCGGCCGTGGGCGTCGGACTGATCCCGATCGCCGCACCGGACTTCTATCACGCGTTCCCGAAGGATCTGCTGGTCGTGCTGGACTCCGGTATCTCGACCGGATGCGTCGTGGCGATCGTGCTCAACCTGGTCTTCAACCACCTGGGCAGGAAGCCGGATCCGGACCCGTCGGGGCAGGAGCGGGAGCAGGAGCGGAGTCCGGCAGCCGCGGCCCCGGCGGCCGCGCACTGACCCGGACAACCCCCGGCTTCGTCCGGAACGGCGCTGTGGCGCGTACGGCGACCCCTCGCGGGTGCTGCCG
>NZ_JBHVFF010000569.1:0-1684 GCF_042801895.1 Streptomyces sp. NPDC057543
TGGGGGGGGCCGTGGGTGCGGTTTGGGGGGCGGGCCCCCTCCGCGTCGTGGGGTGGTTGGGGGTGGGGGGGGGGGGGGGTGGCCTGTTCGCCGAGGCGGCGTCCGGGCATGCCGGCGTGGCGGCGCATCCGGTGCTGGCCACGTCGGTGCTGTTCGTGCATCTGCTGGCGGTGGCGGTCTGGGTGGCCGCGATCACACTGGGCGTACTGGCCGGGCGGCAGGCGATCGCGGTGCTGACCGCGCTGACCCCGGCCGCGGTCATGGCGGCGGTGGTCGTGGCCGCGACCGGCGTCGGGAACGCGGCCCAGCAGCTGTCCGGCTGGGGCCAGCTCACTGGCACCGGGTACGGGCGGGCAGTGCTCGGCAAGGCCGCCGCGCTGGCCGTGATGACCGTGGCCGGGCTGTCTCATTACTGGCTGCGCCGCCGCCGCGTCCCGAGGCCGCGAGGGGTGCGGGTCGCGGTCCGTGCGGAGCTGGTCGCGGCGGTGACCGCGGTTGCGGTGGCCAGTGCGCTTGTGGGCTACCCCGACCCGCCGCGGGCCGCCACGGTGGCGGCGGAGCAGGCCGCGGGCCGGCCTCCACTGGCGGACCTGGTCGGCCAGCCGGCAGTGGCGGTCGCCGCCGGTGCAGGCCCGTACGTACTGGGCTGGTCGCTCAGCCCGCCGCGTCCTGGCCGGGTGCAGGTGAAGCTGACCGTGGTCGGCGCCCAGCCGGGGGACGGGCTACGGGACGCAGCGTTCACCGCCCACCGCACCGACGGCACGACGCCGGTGCGGGCCGGATTGCACCCGTGCGGGTTCGGCTGCTTCACCGGCACCGCCACTTTGACCAGCGCCGATCGCTGGACGACGACGGTCAGCGTGCGCGGCAACCGGGGCCCCGCCACGGCCACCCGGGCCCTCCCCCTGCCCGCGCCGGACGGGCGGACCGACTTCGCCCGGATGCTCACCGCCATGGGGCGGCTGCACTCCCTGCGCATGGACGAGACCCTGCGCGGGTCAACGACCGGCCCGGCGGTCCTCACCCACTACCGGTTCGCCGCCCCGGACGCGATGGCATACAGCATCGCCGGGGGCGGCAGCGGGGTGCTGATCGGCCCGGACAGTTACCACCGGGACGGTCCGGCCGCCCGCTGGCAGCATGACCGCGGCGGGTCCCCGTTCGGCTGGCCGACGGCCTTCTACCGCAGCCAGTTCCAGCCCGCCGCCGCGATCCGCGTCCTGCGCGCCGACTCCAAGGTCGTCGAGCTGGCCTTCGTCCGGCCGGACATCACCGCCTGGTTCACCCTCGACCTCGACCCGCACACCTTCGCACTACGGGCGATGCGCATGCGCGCCGAGGGACACCTGATGGACGACACGGTGATCGCCACCAACCAGCCGATATCCATCCGTCCGCCCACCGGCAGCGGCCGTTAGCCGACAGCCATGCACCCACGGACTGGCCTGTACGGCGCCCGGAAGCTCCCACCTGCGGGCGAATTGCTCTACAGGAACGCCGCGCAGCAGCGCATTCTCATGCCGGAGGACGAGCAACTCGGCTTCCTTATCGCTGTCGCGGCGCAGGAACACCCCAGGGACGAACAGACGCCTGCGGGCCACCTTGTACAGCATCGAGATGCTCACGCCGACATGGTCCCAGCCGAGAACGCTCTACCATTCCGACCTGCGGCGATGGCTTTACG
>NZ_JBHVFF010000570.1:0-1682 GCF_042801895.1 Streptomyces sp. NPDC057543
GGGAGGCAACTCGCGGCGCTCCACTCCCGACGGGACCACCACTGTGCACATCCTCCGCACCACCCGCAGCCAGGCCGCCTGTCTCCTGCTGATAGGCCTGGCTGCCGCGCTGGCGCTGCTCGGCGCCGCAGGCACGGCCGAGGCACACCCCTTCGGCACACCGCCGGTCGCCAAGGTCAAGGCCGAAGGCCGTACCGTCGAGATTGCCTGGTTTGCCCAGCCGGACGACCTGGACGTCCTGCACCAGGCAGCCAAGGGAGACGAGGCGGCCTACCTCGGCTCCCACATCACGGTGCACCAGGACGGGCGTGAGTGCCGGCTGGGCACAGTGGAAACCAAGCAGCTCGCGAGCAAGGGCGCCGTGGTGCCCTACAGCTGCCCCGAACCGGTGAACGAGGTCGCCCTCACCATCACCGCGCTGACCGACGTCAACCCCGCCTATCGCACAATCTCGGTAACGGAGAAGGGCGGTGGCGGCCTGCACACGGCGAGCGACCCCACCCATACCCTCGCCCTCGGCGCCGCCGACACCTCCGCCGCCACCGCGTCCACGGCGCCGGCGACCATATGGACCACAGACATTGCGGCACTCCTGGACCACGGGGTCGTCCTGCCACTGGCCCTTCTCATCTCGGCGGCGGTGGGCGCCTTCCACGCCTGCGCCCCCGGTCACGGCAAGACACTCGCTGCCGGGTACCTCGTCGGCGGCCAGGGCAGGGCGCGGGACGCGGTGTGGCTCGGCGCCATCGTGGCGGTCATGCACACGGCATCGGTCACCATTCTCGCCCTGGGCTGGTGGCTCGCCGCCAAGCAGGCACCGGACGTCGCAGCGGTGACGAACTGGCTGCAGTTGATCGCAGCCCTGGTCGTGGTTGCCGTGGGGATCAACCTGCTCCGGCGCCACCTGGTCAACCGGAAGCACGGCCACAGCCATAGTCACCACCATGGTCACCACCACGGGCATGACCACGATCACCACCACGGCCACAGCCACCACATCCCCACGTCCACGTCTCTGCTCACCTGGCGCGGCATCCTGCTGCTCGGCACATCCGGCGGCCTGCTCCCCTCCCCGTCGGCGTTCCTCGTCCTCCTCAGCGGACTGCTGACCGGCCGGGTCGGCCCGGCCATCGCGATGGTGACGGCGTTCGGTGCCGGCATGGCGCTGACCCTGACCGGCGTCGGCCTTGCGGTACTACGCGGTCGCGACGCGTTCCTCGCCCGAGCGACGACCTCACCCGCGCTGCGCACCTGGAGCACCCGCGTCCCGGTCGTCGCCGCCTGGGCCGTCGTCATCGGCGGCACCGTGGCATCAGCCGTTGCTGCCAGCCGCGTCCTCGCATCATGATCCGAGCCAAGGGACGGCGGCGAGCGTCCACGCGCCCGTCTTCGGTGTCGGCCACCACGCGGAATCGCGCAGGTCGATCGTGTCGGTGAGGATGCCCCGCTTCCTGCCGACGATCTAATGGGCCTTCAGCAGCTCCAGCTGCCGCCCATTAGGTCGTCGGCAGGAAGAGAAGCATCGTGACGGACACACTCGGCCTGCTTCTGGCGGTCCTGGTCACGGCCGCGAGCGTCCAGGACTCTGTCGCCGGCACCAGCCTGATCGACACGGTGGCTGCCGAGCACACCACGATCCGAAAGGTCTGGGTCGACGGCGGCTACCGCCAGCACCTCGTCGA
>NZ_JBHVFF010000571.1:0-1677 GCF_042801895.1 Streptomyces sp. NPDC057543
AGTAGCTGTTGTCGTTCCGATCTTGAGGGGTGTGTCTCGAACGGGAGTCTCGATCGGGTGGTTGCCGTCGGCTGCGGGCATGAAGGCAGGGCCTCTTGGTAGCTCGGGGTTGCGAAGCCAACCGAGATCCAGGAGACCCTGTTGCCGCAGTTGTACGTGCTCGCCCCGGTGAAGTTCAACTCGGCTGCTCCGTCGTGTGATTGTGTCGCTCACAGGTTCGGGAATGCGGCCGATCACACTGAACGTGTTCGGCGGTATCCCTCGGACATGACGAACGCGGAGTGGGCCGTGGTCCGGCCGCTGCTGCCGGTGCCGGGCTGGATGCGGGGCCGGGGCGGGCAGCCGGAGGCGTACTGTCACCGGGCGATGCTGGACGCGGTGCGCTATCTGGTGGACAACGGGATCAAGTGGCGTGCGATGCCTGCCGACTTCCCGCCGTGGGACCGGGTCTATGCGTTCTTCCGCCGCTGGCGCGACCACGTGCTGGTCCAGGAGTTTCATGACCGGCTGCGTGGCCGGGTCCGCCAGGAGGCGGGGCGGGATGCGGAGCCGACGGCCGGCGTGATCGACTCGCAGTCGGTCAAGGCGGACGCCGTGGTCGGCGCCGACAGCCGCGGCTTCGACGGCGGGAAGCTGATCAACGGGCGCAAGAGGCATGTCGTGGTCGACACTCTCGGCCTGCTGCTGGGCGTGATGGTCACGAGCGCGGACATCGGTGACCGCGCCGCCGCGAAGGTGCTGCTTGAGTGGGTGGCCGACGCCCACCACCGGCTGGAACTCGTCTGGGCCGACGGCGGCTACACCGGCAGCCTCGTCGAGCACTGCCTGGCCACGCTCGCCCTGGTCCTGGCGATCGTCAAGCGCAGTGACGACATGCGCGGCTTCGTGGTGCTGCCCAAGCGGTGGATCGTCGAGCGGCTCTTCGCGCACCTGATGCGAAGCCGCCGCCTGGTGCGCGACTTCGAATGCCGCACCACCAGCGCCGAGGCGATGGTCTACTGGTCGATGACCATGGTCATGACCCGCCGTCTGACCCACTCACGCCCCGCGCGAGGGTGAACCGGCCCGGCGCCGGTTCGGCCAGCCAGCCCCGCGCGACCAGGCGTTTCGCCTTCGACCGCAGTGCCTCCACCTTGGCCGGCACCACGTCCATACCGAAGGCGGAGGCCATCTCCTGGCAGGTCAGCGGGCCCTGACCGAGACGGACCCGGTCAGCGAGCGCGGCCAGGATGCGCTGATAGTCCGCCGACAGTGCCGTCCGGGCCAGCCCCTCGCGCCACACCGGAACCTGCGACTTCTCCTTCGCCGCCACGGGCGGCGACGCCTGCACCTCGACTTCCGCCCCGGCACCGCCCGGTCGCTCGGCGGCCACCGCGTCGGCTGAACTCCCACCCGGCGCGGACAGCACTGCGCCCACACGCTCGCGGGCGATCGTCCACTCCAGCCACTCCTGCTCGGCCGTCGCGAGCTCGGCCTGGATCCGGTCGGCTTCCTCGCGCAGCCCGTCCACACGACGACGGGCGGCAGGCTCGTGCTGTTCCAGCAGTCCGACAACCGACGGCATCCGCGACCTCCACAGGAGCGACGAAACGACGATCTATCACTCCCACACCGACGCCACCCCTACCCCTGACCAGCGAAAACGCCATCATCAGACTCGGAAAGACAACAGCCTCT
>NZ_JBHVFF010000572.1:0-1633 GCF_042801895.1 Streptomyces sp. NPDC057543
GCCCCGGTCATGACACGGCGACCTCCACCCGCGCGGGGACCAGCGCGGTCCCGTCCGGCAGCCGGAAGTCCAGCGTGATCCGCTGCGCACCGGTCGCCGCCCAGGCGGTGGCGCGCACCGTCACCCCCGCGGCCGCGCCCCGGGTTCCGTGCACCCCCGACAGCACGACGGGCCACAGCGGATTCCGCTGCGCGCCCTGAGCGGGCCGGGGGCATCGCGGCGGGGATCGCACAGGGAGTCGCACAGGGGATCGCATAGGCTCGGATCCAATATGAAGAGCAACCTCGCACCGCTGGGGCCCAAGGCCGACAAGGACACCGTGCGCCGGAGCAACCTCAGCCTCGTGCTGCGGGCCGTCCGTGACGAGGCCGAGGGCGAAGCGACCAGGGCCGGGGTTGCCGCACGGGTGGGACTGACCCGGGCCGCGGTGTCCTCGCTCGTCGAGCAGCTCCTCGACATCGGGTTCCTCACCGAGTCCGGCAAGACGTTCAGCGGGCAGGCGGGCCGTCCCGGAACCGCGCTCAAGGTGGCGCGCACGGGGCCCGCCGGGCTCGGCGTCGAGGTCAACATCGACTATGTGTCGGTGTGCGTCGTCGATCTGGCGGGCACCGGCCGGGTACGGCTGACCGAGCACCTGGACAACCGCGGCGCACCGCCCGCGGAAGTGCTGGCGCGAGCGGCCGGGATCGCGGCGCGCACTCTGGAGTCGGCCCGCGAGCAGGAACTGTTCCCGGTCGGGGTGACGCTCGCGCTCCCCGGTCTGGTCTCCGGCGGCGCGGTGCGCCAGGCACCCAACCTGGGCTGGAACCAGGTTCCCGCCGGGGAGCTCTTCGCCGCTTCCCTCGCCGCGACACGTCCCGGTCGCGAGGCGCTGCCGGTGAGTTCGGAGAACGAGGCCAATCTGGCGGCGCTGGCCGAGCTCTGGTTCGGCGGTCTCGGCCCGATCCGCAGTTTCCTCTATCTGACGGGGGAGATCGGCGTCGGCGGCGCCCTGGTCATCGACGGTGAACTACTGCGCGGGGCGCACGGGTTCGCCGGGGAGATCGGGCATGTGGTGGTCGACGCGGAGGGGCCGGAGTGCCGGTGCGGCTCGCGTGGCTGCCTGGAGCAGTACGCGGGACAGGCGGCGCTCCTGCGCGCCGCCGGCATCGAGGAGCCCGGCAGCGGTGCCGGGGTGGCCGAGCTGGAGCGGCGCGTCCGGGCCGGGGACGACCGGGCGGTGGCCGCTGTCGCGGAGGCCGGCCGGATGCTGGGGCGGGTGCTGTCCGGGACGGTGAATCTGCTCGACCCGGACGCGGTGGTGCTCGGCGGGATCTACCGGAACCTGATGCCGTGGCTGTCCCCGCCCGCCGACGAGGAGCTGACCGGCCGCGTGGTGTCCGGGCTCTGGTCCCCGGGGAGCGGCCGGCTGCGCGCCTCGTCCGTCGCGGGTGACGCCGCGCGGGGCGCCGCGGCGCTGGTGATGACGGCGGTACTGGCCGACCCGGTGGCGTACGCGGGCGGCCCGGCGGCCCACTGATCCACACGAACACAGGCGACTCGGCCGCCCTCTCACCCACACGAACCCGGGCGGCCAGGCAGCCCGCTGCACCACATGAACGGGTGCGGGCCGGACACCCGGTCCGATCCGGTG
>NZ_JBHVFF010000573.1:0-1630 GCF_042801895.1 Streptomyces sp. NPDC057543
TCTCCGCGCGGTACCGCACACCGCGCATCAGCTCACCGTCCGTGATGCCGGTCGCGACGAAGAACACGTTGTCGCCGCTGACCAGGTCGTCGGTGGACAGCACCCGGTCCAGGTCGTGCCCGGCGTCCAGCGCGCGCTGCCGCTCGGCCTCGTCCTTCGGCCAGAGCTTGCCCTGGATGACACCGCCGAGGCACTTTATGGCGCAGGCCGAGATGATGCCCTCGGGGGTGCCGCCGATGCCCATCAGCAGGTCGACGCCGGTGCCTTCGCGGGCGGCCATGATCGAGCCCGCGACATCGCCGTCGGAGATGAACTTGATCCGGGCGCCGGTCTCGCGGATCTCCTTGACGATGCCGTCGTGGCGGGGGCGGTCGAGGACGACGACGGTGACGTCCTCGGGCGTGGAGTTCTTGGCCTTCGCGACACGCCGGATGTTCACGGAGACGGGTGCGTTGATGTCGACGAAATCGGCGGCCTCGGGGCCGGTGACCAGCTTGTCCATGTAGAAGACCGCGGACGGGTCGAACATGGCGCCGCGGTCGGCGGCGGCCAGCACGGCGATCGCGTTCGGCATGCCCTTGGCGTTCAGGGTCGTGCCGTCGATCGGGTCGACCGCGATGTCGACCTCCGGGCCGGTGCCGTCACCGACGCGCTCGCCGTTGAACAGCATGGGGGCTTCGTCCTTCTCGCCCTCACCGATGACGACGACGCCGTTCATCGAGACGGTGGAGACGAGGGTCCGCATGGCCTTCACGGCTGCGCCGTCGGCGCCGATCTTGTCGCCACGGCCCACCCAGCGTCCGGCCGCCATGGCAGCGGCCTCGGTGACCCGGACCAACTCCAGGGCGAGGTTGCGGTCGGGGGCCTCCGGGGAGACCTCGAGCTGAGACGGCAGATGATGCTCGGACATCGGAGCGCACCTTTCTGTACGACGACGACCGGAAGAGGGTGCTCTGACTCTATCGTCAGGTCGACAAAATGAGCAGACCGGGTCACGTATGAGCGGCTGCCCCGGGCTCGGGCCTCTCGGGCCTGATGCGACCATGGACCCGTGGCTAGCAAGCGAGGCAAGCAGACAGTGCGGGACATGTTCCTGTCGATGGCGGTGATCTCCGCCGCGGCGGGGCTCGTTTACATCTTCGTTCCGCACGACGAGAACGCCAACCCGGTCAAGGCGGTCGACTACCGCGTGGAGCTCCTGACGGCGCGGCGCGCGGCACCGTACCCGGTGGCCGCTCCGGACGGACTGGCCAAGGACTGGAAGCCGACCTCGGTCAGTTACGACCGCGAGGCCGGCGACAGCTGGCACCTGGGCTTCCTCGACCCGGAGGGCAAGTACGTCGCGGTGGAGCAGTCCACCTCCCCGACGAAGAAGTACGTGACCGAGGTCAGTCATGACGCCAAGGACACCGGGCGTACGCAGCAGGTCGCGGGCGAGGCGTGGCAGCACTGGAAGGGCGACAAGTACGACGCCCTCGTGCGCCAGGACGAGGGGGCGACCACGGTGGTCACGGGCTCGGCCTCGACGGAACGGCTGGCGGAGATGGCGGCCGCGCTCAAGTCGTCCTGACGTCCCTGACGCCGTACGCGCGCCTACGGATCCGGCCCTGGAGCAGCACGCGTGCTGCTC
>NZ_JBHVFF010000574.1:0-1607 GCF_042801895.1 Streptomyces sp. NPDC057543
GCTCCACGACGACCGTGGAGCCGGGCTTCTTCTGTGTCGAACCACTGGCGGCGGTTACCCCTGGGGGGTATGTTGATGGCGCTCGCTCAGTCATACCCCCCTCCGGTATAGGAGTTTGACGTGTCCTCCTCTAATTCGCCCGGGCACCCGCGCCGCTGGACCGCGCTGGCCCTGATCGCTCTCGCTCAGTTCATGGTGATCATGGACACGTCGATCATCGGCGTGGCGCTGCCCAAGATGCAGGATGATCTGGGCTTCTCCCAGGAGAACCTGTCCTGGGTCTTCAATGCGTACGTCGTGGCGTTCGGCGGCCTGCTCCTCCTCGGCGGGCGGCTGTCGGACCTCCTCGGCGCCAAGCGGCTGTTCGCCACGGGATGGATCGTCCTGGCCGCCGGATCCCTGATGGCCGGACTGGCCGGCCAGGTCTGGGTCGAGCTGGCAGGGCGTGCCGTGCAGGGGGCCGGGGCGGCACTGATCGCACCCTCCGCCCTGACCCTGCTGATGATGCTCTTCGGGGCCAGGCCGCAGGAGCTCGGCAAGGCATTCGCCCTGTACGGCGCGGCCGCACCGGCCGGCGGTACCGCGGGAGTCTTCCTCGGCGGTGTCATCACCCAGTACGCCAGCTGGCCCTGGGTGTTCTACCTCAACATTCCCATCGCGCTGATCGTCCTGGCGATCACGCCGGCCGTGATGCCCTCGGCCCCGGCTCGCCGCGGCTCCATCGACCTCGCGGGCGCGGTCACCGTCACCGCCGGCCTCGGCACCGCCGTCTACGCCATCGTCCGTGCGCCCGAGACCGGCTGGGGATCGGCCGGGACCTGGCTGATCCTGCTCGCGGGAATCGTGCTGATCGGTGTGTTCGTCGTCCTGCAGTCCAAGTTGAGCCAGCCGCTGATGCGGCTGGCCATCCTGCGCGCGCCGAACCTCGCCGGGGCCAACCTGGCCCAGTTGCTGATGGCCGCCGCGTGGATCCCGATGTGGTTCTTCCTCAACCTCTACCTGCAGCAGGTCCTGGGCCTCGGAGCGTTCGCCTCCGGAGCCGCGCTGCTGCCCATGACGGTCGCCATCATGATCATGATGATTGTTCTGGCACCCCGTCTGATCAACCGCTTCGGTCCCAAGCCCCTGATCGTGGCGGGACTGATCGCTCTCGCGGCCGGAATGTTCTGGCTGTCCTTCGTCCGGCCCGACGGCACCTTCTGGGTCGACGTCCTGCCGGCATCGCTCGTGGCGGCCGCGGGCATGTCGCTGGCCTTCATCCCCTCACTGGGCACGGCTCTCTCCAGTGCCCGGCCGGAGGAGGGCGGTCTCGCATCCGGCATCGTCAACACCAGCTACCAGGTGGGTTCCGCACTCGGTCTCGCCGCCATGACCGCTGTCGCCGCAGCTCACGGTGCTGGGGAACTCGGCAACCCCGAGGCCCTGACCGACGGGTTCTCCGCCGCCTTCATCGGAGCCGCCGTCCTCGCCGCCGTCGGAGCGCTCGCGTCCCTGCTGGCGTTGCGCACCCCCGACAAATCCACTGCCGACAGTGCGGCTGGGCAGCCCGAGCAGGCGGAAGTGGTCTGACTGCCGCAGGCCGGGCGGCCCGCCGGACGTGAAGTGTC
>NZ_JBHVFF010000575.1:0-1582 GCF_042801895.1 Streptomyces sp. NPDC057543
AGCTTGACGTTTAACGTCGCAGGTCACCCGACCTGCTGAACTGCATCGATCAGCGACATACGAGACGCGGCCGCCCTTGATGCTTCGAGGTGTCGAGCAACGAAGCTGAAGGAACGGCCGCTGCCCATGAGTCTGCCTGTCGATGTGCCCGGAAGCGAGGCGTTGGGCCTGTTGTCCCGCTTTCGGGTCGAGTTCTACGAGAGTCTCTACGCCCGCGCGGATGCGCTCTTCGAGCTCACCGATGCGGTGCTGTGCGCGGACGGGCCGGTGAAGACCCTGGTCGAGTTGTCGCTGTCGGCCGAGCACCGGCGCGGGCATGGCGCGCTGTATGCGGCCTTGGACCGGGGCTGGCTGGAGCCGGCGCGGTTACGCCGCGCTCTGGCTGGCCTGCCGCTGCCGAGGGCGGCCGACGGGCGGATCGTGCTCGCTGTGGATGTGTCGCACTGGCTGCGGCCCGATGCACCGACCAGCGACGAGCGGTTGTTCTGCCATGTCTACGGACGCGGTGACCGCAGCAGTGACCAGTTCGTGCCCGGCTGGCCGTATTCCTTCGTCGCCGCCCTGGAGTCTGGCCGCACTTCCTGGGTCGCTCTCCTGGACGCGGTCCGTCTGGGCCGGGCGGACGACGCCACCCAGGTCACCGCCAGCCAACTCCGCGACGTCGTCGACCGGTTGACCATGGCCGGGCACTGGCGGCCGGGCGACCCCGAGATCCTGATCGTCATGGACAGCGGCTACGACGTCGCCTATCTCTCCCACGTCCTGGCGGACCTGCCGGTCGTGCTGGTCGGACGTCTGCGCTCGGACCGCGTCATGCTCCGCGACGCCGGTCCCGCTCGCTCCGGGCCGAAAGGCGGGCGGCCCCGCAGGCACGGCGGCGTCCTCACCTTCGCCAAGCCCGACACTTGGCACACCCCCGACGTCACCACCGTGACGGCCACCACCCGCTACGGCACAGCAGCGGCGACGGCCTGGGACCGGATGCACCCCAGACTCACCCACCGCGGCCCCTGGCTGGAGCACGCGAACGAAGAACTACCCATCTTGCACGGCACGTTGATGCGGCTGAAGGTCGAGCGCCTGCCGGGCGACCGCGACCCGAAACCCGTCTGGCTGTGGTCCTCGGCCGCCGGTGCCATGCCGGCGGACATCGACCGCTGGTGGCAGTCGTTCCTCCGCCGCTTCGACCTGGAGCACACCTTCCGGCTGATGAAGCAGACGCTCGGATGGACCGCCCCGAAGATCCGCCACGCGGATACCGCCGACCTGTGGACCTGGCTCATCATCGCCGCCCACACCCAACTCCGCCTCGCCCGGCCCCTCGCCGAGGACCTCCGTCGACCCTGGGAACGCCGCACCGAACCTCGCCGCCTCACCCCCGCTCGGGTAAGGCGGGGGTTTCGCAACGTCCGTGCGGCGACAGTCCGTCCGGCAGCCGCACCAAAACCCTCCCGACCGGGCCCGGGGCGGCCTCCCGGCTCGAAGAACAAGCAGCGAGCCAGGCACCACGACGTCGGCAAGACGGTCAAACGCGCCGAGTCGATCAAGGAACATCAAGCTCACCGACGTTAAACGTCAAGCT
>NZ_JBHVFF010000576.1:0-1570 GCF_042801895.1 Streptomyces sp. NPDC057543
TGTCGACCACGCTGCGGATGACCATGGCACCGCTGGCGCGGTCCACCACGGTCTTGGCCTGGTGGGCCAGTCCGCGTGCGGCGATGCGCTTCCACGCGGCGGCGTCGCGGTCGCTCTGGTATCCGCAGGACCGGCAGAGTGCCCACTTCCAGCCCGGTGTGGTGGGCCGGTCTGGTGCCTTGCGGTGTCGCAGCGGCACGAGGCACTGGGGGCAGTGCTTGGAAGTGTTGCGAGCGGGCACGGTGATGACGGCGATACCTGCTTCGGCAGCCAGGTGCCGCATCCGGTCGACGATCTGCCCGCGCACTGCCTGGGAGAGGCGAGTGTTCATCGTGCGGCCCATGCCACGGGCCTCCATCGAGCGGAGATCTTCGGCATAGATCACGGTCGCCGAGGCGGCGATGGCCTGATCGACGACCCAACGGGCGGCAGCCCGTGCCAGGGCGTCGTTGAGGTTCGACCTGCGGTCGCAGACGCGCCGGATCTCGTCATTGAGGACCAGGCTCTTAGCCGTCAGTAGGTGGTCGGTGTCGTCGCCGGTGAGGCACTGATAGTGGTCGGCCTTCACATGCAGGTGCTCGGACAGGCGGCGCAGGCGGTGCTGTTTCGCGAGCACGCCAGCCGCGCGGAACATGCCCCCGCTACCGAGAGCGGTGATACGCCCGTCATCGTGGAGCCGGGCGGCGCCGGCGGACAGCAGGGTGTTCAGGCCCCAGTCCACACCGAGCGCGACTCTATGCCCGGCGCGCCGGGTCTTCGGGACGGCGTGGGTGTAGGCCAGATCAGCCCGCACCTTGCCCTGGTGGATGCGCAAGGTGGGCAGGTGCAGGACTGCGTTCGCCGCGATGATGGGTGGCAGGGAGATTGGGCAGGCGATCCACGTCCAGTCCCGGTAGGACTGCGGATCGGGCCGGGTGGGGAGCTGCAACCGCAGTAGCGCACGGCCCGGATCAGTCTCGTGACGGTCGATGGTGGCCTGTTGCCCGTCGCACGCCGACAGCAGCAGCATCCGGGCAGTGCGGGGTGCAGGTTCCAGCTCGAACACATCGACCGGGAGCCGTCCGTGCTTCCGCTCGAAAGTAACGGCCTGCCGGGTGCGGGACTTGATGACGCTGGACGGCAGATGCTTCCCGCCGGGCACTGCTTCGCGCACTGCGTCCCACTCGTCTGCGGTCCGCTTGGCCGGATCGGCGGGCCAGGACGTGAGCACCCCGGAAGTGAGATCTGCGCGCCACTTCGTGGAGCGCAGGGACCGGCCAGCCTGCTCCTGGGCCATGCGAACGATACGGTCATTGACCTTGGCGTCAGAGTTGACGGTCCAGCCCAGACGCCGCAGCGCCATCCAGGCGTTCGACGGCAACTTCCTGCCGCCCGCGTCCTCGCCGGAGGCGAGTACGTCCACATCGAGGTTGTTCCAGTGCTCGGCGGTCAACTTGCCCGCCATGTCGGACACCAGGCCCACGGCCCAGTCGACTCGCTCGGCGAGTACGGACGCGGTAAGGAGTTCGCCGGTCTTCTCGTCGACTCCGGTGCGCAGCAGGCCACGGGCGCAGGCTGTGCGGGAGGTCTC
>NZ_JBHVFF010000577.1:0-1549 GCF_042801895.1 Streptomyces sp. NPDC057543
GCCCTCACCTCCCGCTGCGGGAGGTGAGGGCTTCGTCGTGCACCGGATGTGCGGGATTGCTAGATCTCGTACACCGCGCCCGGTGCCGCCACTTCCACCGGTCCGCGGAAGAGCATGCGGGCGTCGGCCAGGTTGCGGTCGGCGTCGGTCCACGGCGGGATGTGGGTGAGGACGAGCCGTCCCACTCCGGCACGGGCGGCGATCTCGCCCGCTTCGCGGCCGTTGAGGTGGAGGTCCGGGATGTCCTCCTTGCCGTGGACGAACGATGCTTCGCAGAGGAACAGATCGGCGCCCTCGGCGAGCTCGTCCAGGGCTTCGCAGACGCCGGTGTCGCCGGAGTACGTGAGCGTGCGGCCGCCGTGCTCGATCCGGATGGCGAAGGAGTCGACGGGGTGGCAGACCTTCTCCGTGCGGACCGAGAAGGGGCCGATCTCGAAGGAGCCGGGCTTGAGTGTGTGGAAGTCGAAGACCTCGCTCATCGCCCGCTCGGACGGGGTGTCGGCGTGGGCGGTGGTCAGCCGCTGTTCGGTGCCGTCGGGGCCGTAGACCGGGATGGGGCTGGGACGGCCCCCGTCGTGCCGGTAGTAACGGACGACGAAGTACGCGCACATGTCGATGCAGTGATCGACATGGAGGTGGCTGAGGAAGATGGCGTCGAGGTCGTAGAGACCGACATGGCGCTGCAGCTCGCCGAGGGCGCCGTTGCCCATGTCGAGGAGCAGCCTGAAGCCGTCGGCCTCTACGAGGTAGCTCGAACATGCCGATCCCGCGGACGGGAACGAGCCGGAGCAGCCGACGACGGTGAGCTTCATGGAGCGTGAACCTCCGAGACGTGGGAACGGGGAGGGTTCGTGCGGTCTGTTGAACGGTTTGTCGAGCGTAAGGCGCGAAACAGCCGGTCGCTCCTCCATGGCCGTCCGTTGTGGGGGAACTCACCTGCTCTGTCACCGGTTCGATGGAAGAGGCCGGGGCGCCGGTACGGTCAGGACATGAGCATGTCCTGGTGGTGGATCGCGTTTGCCGTTGTCGTGCTGTTCGCGCTCGTCGCGGCGGTTGCCGATGGGCGGGGGCGGGGCGGGCGGCGGCCGGGTGGGCGTCGCGGCGGGTCGGCGCGTGCGCGCTCGGGTGGGCGTCCGGGCGGGCGGACGCGTCCACCGGCGGGGCCGGGGCGTGGGCCGGAGCCGGAGCGGAGGCCGAGGCCGATGCCGGGTGAGATCTGGTGGGCCGAGGTGCCGTACGAGGACGGGCCGGGGGCGAAGGACCGGCCTTGTCTGGTGCTGTCGGTACGGGGTGACTCGGCGCTCGTCGCGAAGATCACCAGCAAGCATCACGAGGAGCGGCCGGGGGTGATCGCGCTGCCCGCGGGGGCCGTGGGGGATGCGCAGGGGCGGGCGAGCTTCCTGGAGACGGATGAGCTGCGGGAGGTCGCCCTGCGGGGGTTCCGACGGCTGGTGGGGGTGGTGGACGCGGGGGTCTGGGAGCGGGTACGGAAGCTCGGGTGAGGTGGGGCGGGCCCGGGGCTCGGACGCCGGACGGGCCGGTGGTTCGG
>NZ_JBHVFF010000578.1:0-1522 GCF_042801895.1 Streptomyces sp. NPDC057543
TTTCTAGCATGTGCGACGATCACGGGCACTCGGCGGCCGAGGCGGCGTGGTCAGCGCCTCGCGCCGCGGAGGGACCGGCTGTCGACCCGGTGAGGCTGCCCGAGGTCGACGAGGTCAGGGTCACGACGATGGTCGACAACACATTCGACGCCCTGCTGGCCCCTGCCGAAGGCGTCACCCGGGCGTCGGTGGGCGTCGGGCGGACCGCCGCGCGGCAGTTCGCCGGCGGCGAGGCCCTCGCGGGGCTGCGGGCCGAGCATGGCTTCTCCGCCCTGGTCACCGTCCAAAGCGGGAACGCGAGCAGCACGCTGCTGTTCGACACCGGCGCGTCGCCGGACGGACTGGCGGTGAACGCCGAGCGTCTTGGCATCCATGTCGGCGGCCTCCAGGGCGTCGTGCTCAGCCACGGACACTTCGACCACGCGGGCGGCTTCGACGGCCTGGCCCGGCTGCGCGGGCGCTCCGGCCTGCCGCTGACCGTCCACCCCGCGGTCTGGACCCGCCGCCGCCTGGAACTGCCCGCCGACCAGGTTCTGGAGATGCCCACACTGTCACGGGGTGCCCTGGAACGCGAAGGGTTCGAGGTGATCGAGCGGCGGCAGCCGTCGCTGCTGGCCGGCGGTATCCTGATCACCGGCGAGGTGGACCGCGTCACCGAGTTCGAGCACGGCATGCCGCAGGCACACCAAGCCTGGGACGGGAACGGCTGGCGACACGATCCCGCCGTCATCGACGACCAGGCACTCGTCATCAACGTGCGCGGCCGGGGACTTGTTGTCATCACCGGGTGCGGCCACGCCGGAGTGGTCAACATCATCCGGCACGCCATGAGGCTGACCGGCGTCAGCAAACTGCTGGCCCTCATCGGCGGATTCCACCTGAGCGGCCCGGCCTTCGAGCCGGTCATCGGCCCGACGGTGGCCGCGCTCACCGAACTCGCACCCGAGCTGATCGTCCCCGGTCACTGCACCGGCTGGCGCGCCCAGCACACTCTCGCCGCAGCCCTCCCGGACGCATGGGTGCAGACCAGCGTCGGAACCACCTACACACTCAGCGCCCCACAGGCGGGTAATGCCTGATCCCGGCTCAGCAGTACCGGCTCAAACGGTGCAACAGGAAGTGCAGCGTCCGCGGTACGCGAACGGTCTGCCGGGAGTACCTCGGATGGCACCCGGGGCGGTGGAAGGCCGGCTCCCGAGTTGGCGGAGAATCGGAATCATGGACGAGGCCGACAGGCTCTCGTCCGGGTGAGTCCGGCTGACGAGTAAACGGCCGGGCTGCGCAGAACCAGTCGTCGATGTCCGGGGCTTCCGGCGATGTCGCCGTGGCGATGGTGGTGTTGTGCGGGTTACTGACTTTGAACTCGTGATGTCGCATTCGGCTGACCGGGCCCCGCGCTGTGCGGTATCACCGTTGGATGCGGTATCCACAAGGGGGCGGACTGACCGCCGAGCGTCGGGAGTTCCGGGAGCGGTTACGGCTGGAGGCTGCTGAGCGGTTTGAGCGGGGTGAGACGAGCGCG
>NZ_JBHVFF010000579.1:0-1507 GCF_042801895.1 Streptomyces sp. NPDC057543
GTTCATCACCGGGCCCCGGCCCCCGCCGGTTCCTGTCCGGCCGCGGAGAATCGCCGGGCAGGAACGCGGCCCGGCTCAGCGCTCTGCGAGCACCCCGTCCTTCTCCTCGTACAGGGCGCCGCTCCGCGGACACTCCCACAACCCCGGCTCACCCTCGCGTGCCACCAGACGGACACCGCTGCGACCCACCCAGCCGATCTGCCGGGCGGGTACCCCGACGACCAACGCGAAGTCCGGGACGTCCTTGGTGACCACGGCCCCGGCCGCCACCATGGCCCACCGGCCGACCCGCACCGGGGCGACACACACGGACCGCGCTCCGAGCGAGGCGCCCTCGGCGACCTTCACGCCGACGGCCTCCCAGTCGCCGCCGCGCTTCTGCTTGCCCTCCGGGTCGACGGAGCGCGGGTTGTGGTCGTTGGTGAGCACCACGGCGGGGCCGACGAACACGCCGTCGCCGAGTTCGGCCGGCTCGTACACAAGGGCGTAGTTCTGCAGCTTGACGTTGCTGCCGATCTGTACGCCGGTGCCCACGTAGGCGCCACGTCCCACCACGCAGCCCTCGCCCAGTTTGGCTCCCTCACGGATCTGAGCGAGTTCCCAGACGCTACTGCCGTCGCCGATCTCGGCACTGTCGTCGACCTGGGCGGTGGGCTGGACCCTGTAGTTCACGTCTCGCGCCTTCCTTGGACCGATTTTCCGCAAAGCATAAGATATCCAGCCCCGGACTCTTCGCCTCCGGGTGCATTGACGCCGCTGGGCGATCCGAAGTCTTCCTCGCGTGCAGATTTTCTGCCCGACCGCACGATTCGTCCGCTGCCGGACAGGTCGTCTCATCCGCCAGAAGGCGACTCAAAATGCACCGACCTCGCTCCCGTCATGGTCCCGAAGCGGACGCAAAGTGCATTTCGGGGAGTCTTTTCCATGGTGTTCGAGTGGGTCGTTGCAATTACTTCCTAGATTTCTCACCGACTTGGTATCGCTGATCGAACGTGTATGAGGAGGGGGTGCAATGTTATTGCGGACAGCGGTTCGCGGAATGACGGTGGCCGGGGTTGTGGCCCCTGCGTCGCCGCTGACGATGCGGCCGCCGCCATGCCTTACTGGCAGAAGTGGGTGCCGACGTCGGATCACGAGTGCGGGCCCACCGTTCATCCCTGGAAGTCCGTCAATGTTCTCCTCCAGGCCTGCGTAATCCACGGAAGCGGCAAGAACATGCGAACCGTGATGCTCGTGAGGGGCAATGCCGCTGCGGATATTCAAATATGTGGGTGAGTCCATGACGACTGGAATCCGAACGAATAGTCCCGCTGTCATGGCGGCAACCTTTCCGTAGGTGCGCTCACTGTCTGTTACGGGCAATCCTCTTCGGGCAAGGTCGGTAATAATCACGGCTGGGGAGAGCTCTACATGAATGGCGTGAACAGGAATCCGAGCGAGACGCCCAAGGCCGACCACTGGCTTCCGAACCAGCTTCGGCCCCCGTGAAGGCCCGCCGCTCCCGCGG
>NZ_JBHVFF010000580.1:0-1462 GCF_042801895.1 Streptomyces sp. NPDC057543
GCCCCACCTCCCGCACGGCTCAGCCCGGACGGACCGCGCCGGTCATGCCTGCTTCTTCGAGCCGGCGATGAGGGTGACGGCCTCGGCGATCGCTGTCTCGGCCGTCGCCTTGTCGATGCCGAGACCCGTCAGCACGCCGGCACCGTCCTCCTGTTCCAGCAGGGCGAGCACGATGTGCTCGGTGCCGACGTAGTTGTGGCCCATCCGCAGGGCCTCGCGGAACGTGAGCTCCAGAGCCTTGCGGGCCCCCGCGTCGTACGGGACGAGTTCGGGCAGCTCGCCCTCCACGGCCGGCGGCAGCGACTCGGCCGCGGCCTGGCGAACGGCCTCCAGCGTGACTCCCTGGGCCTTGATGAACGCGGGGCCCAGTGCCTCCGGCTCGCTGAGCAGCCCGAGCACCAGATGTCCGGTGCTCACCTCGTTGTTCCGCGCCGCGTGAGCCTCGTTCTGCGCGGCCATCACGACGTTCCTGGCCCGTTCCGTGAACCGGCTGAATCCCTGGCTGGGGTCGAGGTCGGACAGTTCGCCGGGGTCCTTGGCGACGAACCGCTTCTGCGCCGCCTGCCGGGTCACCCCCATGCTCTTGCCGATGTCGGACCAGGAGGCGCCCGAGCGCCGGGCCTGGTCCACGAAGTGCCCGATCAGATGGTCGGCCACATCCCCGAGGTGGTCCGCGGCGATGACCGCGTCGGAGAGCTGGTCGAGTGCGTCGGTGTGAACCTTCTTGATGGCCTCGATCAGCTCGTCGAGGCGCACAGGATGGGTCATTCGTACGGGATTCTCCATGTGGCAACCCTAGGTTGACAGTAGAGGCGTGTCAACCTTCGGTTGACAGTGGGTGGCCGACGGGAAATCCGGCCCCCGCATGCGGCTCGTGCGCGCCCGCGGGATCAACGGCCCGAGGTACAGAAGACGCATCCGTCCCAGTGCGCCGGCGCGCACAGCACGCGGTGGCGGACGCACGAGGCCATGGCGGCCTCCTCGGCATCGGGGAAGGGAGTGCCGCCGCGACCCCGCCCGGCGTGGGCGGGGTCGAATGCCTCGACCATGGCGCGGTACTGCCGCAAGTACCTCTCGGCGAACGGCGGCTCGTACCCCAGTTCGTCCCAGCGGTGCCTGCTCAGGGCGAGATCGAGCACCCGCAGGACGAAGGCCTTCGCCGCGTCCCGCTCGTGCGGGCAGCGGCCCCAGTCGATGTCTTCCAGATCGAACCCGACCGCTCCGCGCCCCAGGACGTTCTGGTCCTGCAAGGTCAGCAGGGTGGCGAACCGGTGGTCCCAGTCGCCGGCGGCGAGTCCGGACACGGCGAGCATCAGCACATCGACGAAGACGTCCGTGCCCCCGTTGGACAGGGACAGGCTGCGGCCCCCGCCTTCGAACGTGTTGCCCATACCGGCACCGTAGCGGGCGGACCGGGACCGGCCGGCCGCCGGGAACGACGCAGCGCGCCCCCGACGGAGAC
>NZ_JBHVFF010000581.1:0-1456 GCF_042801895.1 Streptomyces sp. NPDC057543
CATCCGGGCGTTGACCACGTCGGGATGGTCGATCTGCGGTCCGTGGCCCGTCGCGGCGATGATCTCGGCGCGGGCCCCGGGGATCAGGCGCGGCACCCGCTCCAACTGCCGTTGCGGGTGTACCAGAAGGCTGCGCTTGCCCATGATGACGTAGAGCGGGGTCCGGATGGAGTGCAGCGCGTCCTCGGCCAGCGGCAGCGGTGCGGGGCGGCGGATCCTGAAGGCCCGGGCGCCCACCTGGACCCACTTCCGCAACTCGGGAACGGCGATGACCGGCTGCTCCAGCCAGGAGGCGAGGCGGGGGCGCAGCGCCTTGGGGGCGAAGCTGGCGAAGAGGCTCACGAAGACCCAGGCGAAGAAGCGCAGGCCCACCTTCTCCAGGCCGCCGGGGTCGAGGGCGGTGACCGAGGCGAGCCGTCCGGGTCGGCGGTGCGCCTGGTTGAGCACCAGCCAGCCGCCATATGAGGAGCCGACGAGGTGGACCCGGTCCAGGCCGAGCGCGTCGAGGGCCTCGTCCATCCACTGGGCGGCACGCTCGGGCTGCCACATGGGCTCGCGGTGGACGCTGCGCCCGGCGTCGCCCGGGGTATCGAGCGCGTAGACGGGCCGTTCGCCGCTGAGCGCGGGGGTGTTGGGATACCACATCGCCGAGCAGTAGCCCGCGCCGTGGATCAGGACGACCGGCGTGCGGGATTCGGCGGCGGGGTCGGTGGGACCGTACCGGTAGACGTGCGTGGTGCCGAAGCTCGTCTCGACGTCCGTCTCGGAACGAACGGGTGCGCCCATCGCGTAGAGGACGTCGCTGGCGGCGAAGTAGCGGTCGCGCAGGGTGTCGTTGACGTAGCGGCCGACGTCGCGGCGCACACGGGTCGTGTTCTCGGGCACGGGGCACCTCCGGGAAGATCCGTTCTTCGTAATACGACCGTACCATGATGGTGGTACGGCAGTACCATAAAGGCGTCCGGAGAGAGCGGACGGCGAACCCCACCACCGACGGGCGGAGACACCGGCACATGCCAAAGCGCGTGGATCACGAGGAGCGGCGCACCCAGATCGCCGATGCGTTCATCCGGGTCGCGGGGCGGCGAGGACTGCACGCCGTCGGCATGCGTGACGTGGCCGCGGAGGCCGGAGTGTCACTCCGGCTCGTGCAGTACTACTTTGAGACCAAGGAGAAGCTGCTCTTCTACGGGGTCCAGCACCTGACCGATCGCTTCACCGCACGGGTGGGCACCCGCCTGGCTGCCGCCGGCCCGGACCCGGGCCCCCGCGCGACCATCGAGGCGATCCTCCTGGCGTCCCTCCCCACCGACGAGGAGAGCCGCACCTTCCACCTCCTCTACAGCTCCTACTCGATCCTGTCCGTGACCGATGAGGCGCTGGCTGCTCAGCCCTTCCTCGACAACCCCGACGCCGCGGAGAACGCCCTGACAGGCTTGCTCGAACAGGCCCAGGC
>NZ_JBHVFF010000582.1:0-1437 GCF_042801895.1 Streptomyces sp. NPDC057543
CACTAGTAGTACTTCGTTAGGTTGGCTGGCTTGGGTGGTGTTCTGGCGGGGCCGGGGCGGGTATGTCGCGGTGGCAGGTGGGGCATGTGCCGGTCCATGCGCGCATGAGGTCCTGGAGCGTGTCGAGGACTTGGTAGAAGGTCAGGCCGGCGCTTGGGCTTTTGGGTCGAGGCGTCGGAGGGTGAGAAAGGCGTGAGCTGCGGTGACCAGGGCGGCGTGGTGGTGCCAGCCGCGCCAGGTGCGGCCTTCGAAGTGGTCCAGGCCCAGGCCGTGTTTCATCTCGCGGTAGTCGTGCTCGATCCGCCAGCGCATCTTTGCCAGCCGGACCAGGTATCGCAGTGGGGTGTCGGTGGGCAGGCTGGTCAGCCAGTACTCGGTGGGCGTCTTCTGGCCGGTGGGCCATTCGCTGAGCAGGGTCAGGACGGGCAGTACCCCGTCCCAGGCGGAAGAGCCTCCCGCCTGGGCCATCGCATCGGTGCGGGCTGCGACACCGGCTGGACGCACACTCTGCACCCGGAATCTCGAGCGCATCGGACCTTGGGAGCCTTTGCGCCAGGTCGCCTGCCGATAGGCCTTGCGACCGGATTCGGTAGCCAGGCCTTTCAGCGAGAGCGCCTTGGTGCGGTAGCGGGCGGCGGGCTTGCGTCCGTTCCCGCTCCAGGTGGGTGCGGTGGGCACAGCGTCGTACGGGTGGGCGGATTCATCCGCCCGCACCGCGACGACGAAGTCCAGGCCGCGATCGGCCAGGGCCTGCCGGAATGCGTTGTTCTGGCCGTACCCGGCATCCGCAACAATCACCTGCGGGGCAAGGCCCCAATCGATCGCCTCGTCGATCAGGTCCAGGGCCAGCCGCCACTTCTCCCGGTGCCCCACTCCCTCAGGGATGCCGGCGCTGGACCGACGCGCGGTGTCGTCCTGCCACTGCTGCGGCACGAAAAGCCGCCACGAGATCGGCACGGAGGCGGTGTCGGACGCGGCATGCAGGCTCACCGCAACCTGGCAGTTGGACTGCTTGCCCAGCGCCCCGCACCACTGCCGGGCCACCCCCACCGACATCTTCCCGTCCTTGGGGAACGACACGTCGTCGATCACCCACACCTCAGGATCGACTACCGGAACCGTTTTGACGGCCACCGCGCGCAACACCGCAGCGTGGTCCCACGGCGACTGGTTCACGAATTGCTGCAAGGCCTGCATGTCGCCGTCCGGCAACCGCGCGGCCATCGGCTGGATCGACTTCCTACGACCGTCCAGCATCAACCCACGCAGATAGCAGTCGCCCTTCGCCCGCTGATCCCGGCGCGGCACGGACGCGAACACCTCAGCCACGAACGCAGCCAGCTCGCCCCGGAGTTGCTCGATCTCCCCCAAGTCCACACGAGCATCATGCCTGACCCAACATCCAAGATCAAATCAACCTAACGAAGTACTACTAGG
>NZ_JBHVFF010000583.1:0-1432 GCF_042801895.1 Streptomyces sp. NPDC057543
CGCCCGGGACGGGCGGGGGCTCACAGTCGTCAGAAGTCGGGAGGCGGAACCGGGGCCGTGCGGGGTCAGCCGAAGACGGGGCCGGTGTACTTCTCGCCGGGCCCCTGACCCGGCTCGTCCGGCACGAGCGACGCCTCGCGGAACGCGAGCTGCAGCGACTTCAGGCCATCACGCAGCGGAGCCGCGTGGAAGGAGCTGATCTCGGTGGTGCTGGCGTCCAGCAGGCCGGCCAGTGCATGGATCAGCTTGCGGGCCTCGTCGAGGTCCTTGTGTTCGTCGCCGTCCTCGGTCAGCCCGAGCTTCACAGCGGCGGCGCTCATCAGATTGACCGCGACCGTCACGATCACCTCGACCGCGGGCACCTCCGCGATGTCGCGGGCCATGTCGTCGAAGCCGGGGGAATCGGTGGTGGGGGTCGCGTCACTCATGCGCCATACGATAGGCCCACCCCGGTACCGCCCCGTCTGCGGGAGTGGTGGGCCGCAGCTGGTTCGCGCCCGCCCGGGGGAGCTGCTAACCTTGTGTAACGACCGGCTGTGCAGCTATGTGCTCAGCCCACAAGTGGAGGCTCCGATCTCCCACCTGGCTGTCCGTTCGGGCAGCGGGTCACCGGTCAGGTGGCGCCCATCGTTCCGTACGGACGATGGAGCCGCCCGATACGCCCCGCGGTTGACCGCGGCGGTGTTCCGGTAGTTCCAGGAGCCCCGCCTGTGTCCCGTCCGGGGCATTTTTCTTGTGCCGGCGCGGTTGGTCTGACGAAAACAGACGTTACGTGGCTGTCCGCCAGACGGCCGCGTGGTGCTACCGAGGAGGATCCATCAGCGCCGAGCCCCGCATCAACGACCGGATTCGCGTTCCCGAGGTGCGACTTGTCGGTCCCAGCGGCGAGCAGGTCGGGATTGTTCCGCTTGCCAAGGCCCTGGAACTCGCACAGGAGTACGACCTCGACCTGGTCGAGGTGGCGGCGACCGCCCGTCCGCCCGTGTGCAAGCTCATGGACTACGGGAAGTTCAAGTACGAGTCGGCCATGAAGGCCCGTGAGGCGCGCAAGAACCAGGCGCACACGGTCATCAAGGAGATGAAGCTCCGGCCGAAGATCGACCCGCACGACTATGACACCAAGAAGGGTCACGTCGTCCGGTTCCTCAAGCAGGGCGACAAGGTCAAGATCACGATCATGTTCCGTGGTCGTGAGCAGTCCCGCCCCGAGCTGGGCTTCCGACTGCTCCAGCGTCTCGCTTCGGATGTGGAGGAACTCGGTTTCATCGAGTCCAACCCGAAGCAGGACGGCCGGAACATGATCATGGTTCTGGGCCCGCACAAGAAGAAGACCGAAGCCATGGCCGAGGCCCGCGAGGCCCAGGCCGCCCGCAAGGCGGGGCGTCAGGGTTCCACCCCCGACGCCGGACCTGCGGGCGGGGCTGCCGAAGCG
>NZ_JBHVFF010000584.1:0-1424 GCF_042801895.1 Streptomyces sp. NPDC057543
GTACGGACCCGGCGTCCGTACCGCCCTCCCTCCTGCCCCCTACTTCTCCTGCTTCTCCTGCTTCTTCGGCAGCAGCTCCGGGCTGAGCAGCAGCGTCCGCAGCTGGGCACGGGTCAGCGGCGGCGTCTTCAGTAGCGGTCCCTGCGCCCGCTCGCCCTTGAAGCCGGTGCTGTCCCGGACGGCCAGCACCCCGCCGTCCTTCAGGGTGAGCCGGCCGACCAGCTCTCTCCCCCACTGCGGGTCGACCCCGTAGTTCATCGGGTCGCTCCAGGTGGTCAGCACCCGCCCGTCCGGCAGCTCCTCGTTCACGCAGTCCGCCGGACCCGGCTGCCCCTGGGCGGGCTTGCACGGATCGTCGGCCGGGTCCACCGCGCCGGGCTTCCCGGTGTCCAGGTAGCCGATGACGAGGTAGCCGACGCCGCCGTCCTTGCGTACGGAGAAGTGCCCGTCCAGCGGCCCCGCCAGGTGCGGCATCTCCCGCTCGGAGGTGTCGCCGTCGCGGATGACGGACAGTGAGACCTGATCGATGTCCCCGACGTCCTTGGGCAGCACCTTCATCAGTTGCTTCGCCCGGCCGCCGTTCCCCACGAGCTCGACCGGGGCCGCCACCGTGGTCTCCTGCGTGTCCCCCTTCGGTGCCAGGTTCGGCACGGCGACGGCTCCGGCCGCGGCCGCGGCGACCGCCGCGACCGAGACGGTGACCCGGCGCCGCAGCCGCACCCGGGCGGCCCCGGCGTACACCGTTCGGGTGGTGGTGGCCGGCTGTCCCGCATCGTCCGCGGCCCGCCCCAGCAGCTCGTGCAGGTCGTTGCTCATACCAATTCCTCCGCCATCTCGGCGCGCAGCGCCGCCAACCCCCGAGCCGCGTGGCTCTTGACCGTGTTCTCCCGCATCCCGAGCAGTCCGGCCGTGGCCTCGACACTCAGGTCCTCCCAGTAGCGCAGGACGAGGACGGTCCGCTGTTTGACCGTGAGCCGGGCGAGTGCCGCCCGTACCGCCAGACCGGTATCCGTGTCCGGCGCCCGGTCGGCGCGGTCGGGCAGTTCGCCGTAGGACTGTTCGCGCCGCCAGAACCTGCGGCGGGATGCGATGAAGGTGTTGACCAGCGTCTTGCGCGCGTACGCCTCGATGTTGTCGAGCCGTCCGTACCGCCGCCCCCCGAGCACCACCTTGACCAGCGTCGCCTGGACCAGGTCATCGGCCTCGTGCCGGTCGCCGCAGAGCAGGTACGCGCTGCGGAACAGCGCGGTACGTCTGCCTTCGACGAAGGCGTGCAGCGCGGCATCGTCATCGATCCGCATCGTCGGCGCCCCTCTCCGGGTCCGCGGGTGCGGACCGTCTCACCCTTCCAGTGCGGTGGAAGGCACCTCGGGTTGCAGCAGAAGGCAGAAAAGGGAGGGGCGGTACGGGCAACCGGCCCGTAC
>NZ_JBHVFF010000585.1:0-1407 GCF_042801895.1 Streptomyces sp. NPDC057543
GGTTACAACCGTGGTGCTCAGAGGCCGAGCTCGACCTCGAACTCACCGGCCTCCAGGATCGCCTTGACCGAGGTCAGGTAACGGGCGGCGTCCGCGCCGTCCACCAGACGGTGGTCGTAGGAGAGCGAGAGGTACGTCATGTCGCGCACCGCGATCGTCTCGCCGAGGTCCGGGTGGTCGATGACCACCGGGCGGCGGACCGTGGCACCGATGCCCAGGATGGCTGCCTGGTTCGGGGGCACGATGACGGTGTCGAACAGCGCGCCGCGCGAGCCGGTGTTGCTGATGGTGAAGGTGGCACCGGACATGTCGTCCGGCGTCAGACCGCCACCACGGGCCTTGCCGGCCAGCTCGGCGGTCTTCTTCGAGATACCGGCGATGTTCAGGTCGCCCGCACCCTTGATGACCGGGGTCATCAGACCCTTCTCGGCGTCCACGGCGATGCCGATGTTCTCCGAGTCGAAGTACGTGATGGTGCCCTCGTCCTCGTTGATCCGGGCGTTGATGACCGGGTGGCCCTTCAGCGCCTGGGCCGCCGCCTTCACGAAGAACGGCATCGGGGACAGCTTGACGCCCTCACGGGCGGCGAACGCGGCCTTCGCCTGGTTGCGCAGCTTCATCAGCTTGGTGATGTCGACCTCGACGACCGAGGTCAGCTGGGCCTGCGAGTGCAGCGCCTTCATCATGTTGTCGCCGATGACCTTGCGCATGCGGGTCATCTTGACCGTCTGACCGCGCAGCGGGGAGGCCTCGAGCTTCGGCGCCTTGGCGGCGGCGGGCGCGGCGGCGGGGGCCGGGGCAGCAGCGGCGGCCCTGGCGGCCTCCGCGGCGGCGGCGACGTCCTGCTTGCGGATCCGGCCACCGACGCCGGTGCCCTTGACGGTGCTCAGGTCGACACCGCTCTCGGAGGCGAGCTTGCGCACCAGCGGCGTGACGTACGCGCCCTCGTCGACGGGGGCCGTCGGGGAGACCGGAGCCGGAGCGGCCACGGGTGCCGGAGCGGCCACGGGTGCCGGAGCGGCCGGTGCCGGAGCGGCCGGGGCCACCGGAGCCGGAGCGGCGACCGGGGCGGCGGGCGCCACCGGGGCCGGAGCCGGAGCCGGAGCGGGGGCGGCCGGGGCGGCCGGGGCGGCGGCGGGTGCCGGAGCGGCCGGAGCCGGGGCAGCCGCCGGAGCGGCACCCGCGGCGCCGATGACGGCGAGCTTGGCGCCGACCTCGGCGGTCTCGTCCTCGGCGACGACGATCTCCAGCAGCACACCGGAAACCGGGGCCGGGATCTCGGTGTCGACCTTGTCCGTGGAGACCTCCAGGAGGGGCTCGTCCTCCGTGACCTCCTCGCCGACCTCCTTCAGCCAGCGGGTGACGGTGCCCTCGGTGACGCTCTCGCCGAGCGCCGGGAGGGTGACG
>NZ_JBHVFF010000586.1:0-1400 GCF_042801895.1 Streptomyces sp. NPDC057543
CAGATGCGCGAGCTCGTCGAGCGGCTGATGGCGGCCGGACAGTGGAAAGACGGCGACCCGGAGATCCTGATCGTGGTGGACGCCGGCTACGACGTACGGGACATCATCGCCCGCTCCGGCTCCAAGAGGGCCACCGGCATCGGGTCTTCGCCATCGCTGGTCTGCATGGTGCCGGTGGCCGGGTCGATGCCGGTGGCGACCTGCCCCAGCCCGAGGGCGGGCGAATCCATGAACAGCAGCCGTCCGTGATCGTCCACGTGATCACTTAACTGCGCTCCCGCCGCCAGGATCTCTTCCTCACTGACGACTCTGTCGTCGATGCGGAACCGCTCCTGCCGCGGCTCCTTGTCACGCCGCGGGCTTGTTCGCCTTCGACCATCCCATCCCGGGCCCCCTCAATGTTGGTCGGGCTCAGCCTCAAGCAGCACCGGAAAGGACACAAGACCGCCTTGCGCCATCGAACCGCTGTACGTACTGCGCCCCGGCCCTGAGCGGCCCTTGACCGCCGACACCAGACTGCGGGACGGTCGGTGCGCAACTCCACGCAACCAGCTCGCTTCGGAGGCGATCACGGCGTTACTTTTCTTCGGCACGGACCCGAACTCCGGTGGAGGAAACTGCCCCGCAGTGTGGGTGGACACCGACACCGCGTAGGGGCCGGAACTGGTCCTGCAGGGCAAGGCGGTCGACGCGGCGACGCGCTCCGCCTGCAGTCAGGACAGTTCGCCCGCGGACGACGAGACGGTCATCCGTATCCCGGCCCGGATAGTGTCGCAGATCAGGAAGGCGTGTGATGCCGCAGAAGCCGTCGGCCCCCAGCTTTGAGGACCTGCTCGACTCCGCCCAGCACCATGCCCTGCACCTGGAACGGTGCGACGTCTACGCCGTGGGGGAGGAGCGGGAGGTCTTTGAGGCGTTCCTGAGGGACGGCAGCGTGCCTGCGGACGACTCGGAGTTCTGGGGCGGTTGGCTGCCGTTGGTGGAGCGGACCGTTGCCCGCGGGGTGAAGGTCCGGCGGGTCCGGGTCGTTTCCGAGTACATCCGCTTCGAGCACGCCATCACCGACGCCAACCTCCGCGCCGGCGAAGAGGTCCGTTGGCTGCCCCGCCGCCGCGCCTCCACGCTCGCGCTGCCCGGCAACGACTTCTGGCTCATCGACGACCAGGTCGTGCGCTTCAACGTCTTCTCCGGTGACGGCCAGGCCCTGGAGCCCGAGCACACCGAAGACCTCAGTGCGGTCAAACTATGCACCGAGGCGTTCCGCTCGGTGTGGGACCTGGCCGTTCCGCACGTTGATTACTGCATCTGACCGACGCACAACCAAGGGCCGCCACTTCATGACAACCGCTTCCCCATCGTCCAGCGCCCAGGGGGCCCGCGAGGCGCTCGCTGTGCGGTGC
>NZ_JBHVFF010000587.1:0-1385 GCF_042801895.1 Streptomyces sp. NPDC057543
TGCCGCGCCTGATCCCCGGGGCCCGCGCCGAGATCATCGCCGCGACGGGCCACGGACCGCAGATCGACCATCCCGACGTGGTCAACGCCCGGATGCTGAGCTTCATGGAGGATGTCGACTCCCTCGACCCGGCCGCAGCCGACGCCTAGGGACGGAGCGGCGGGTCAGGCCGACGTCTACGCCTGGCTCGCCCACGCCCTGGCCGCGCACCTTGCGCACCACCGCGACCCGGCCGCCCGCGAGGCCGCCGTCGGCCTTCTGCCGCCGCCGGTCCTCGCGCACGCCGCGCTGACCGGCATACCGTGGCGAGATCTTCGTGAGCGTTTAGGTGCCGGCTTGCAGGCCAGTCGGGCGCCCGCTGGAAGCCATCTGGCTTTGCTCACGGGTTTAGGGTTCTGGCACCCATTCCGTGAATGATCTCGCCGGCTCTCGCCAGCAGTAGGCGCGCGCGTTACGTGAGCTGCGCGGACCGCACGTCACCGGGGTCCGGTGGAGCCCGGACTCAAGATCGCTCGCGGAATGTGTGCCAGAACCGGGTTTAGGCAGCGGTTGCTCAGCACTTTGGAAGGCACCCAGACTGTGCGATGTTCGATGTTCACAAGAGACGACAGCACTCGGCCGCCGACCACAGCTGCGCCACTCGATTGCTCCAGCCCAGGGGAGCGGACCCCCCAAGCACGCG
The DNA here is from genome assembly GCF_042801895.1 of Streptomyces sp. NPDC057543. NCBI lineage: Bacteria > Bacillati > Actinomycetota > Actinomycetes > Kitasatosporales > Streptomycetaceae > Streptomyces > Streptomyces sp. NPDC057543. The sequence continues at coordinate 683 of NZ_JBHVFF010000587.1, forward strand.
CGGTGGTCATGGCCGAGTGAACTACTGGATGCTCCAGCGGTGCGGGTGGTGGGGTTCCTTGAGGCAGGCGAAGATGTTTAGTTCGCCCCAGCGGCCTACGGTGACCTTGGTTGGCGTGGCGTTCAGGTGTGTGGGCAAGTCCTGTTCTTCTAACGGAAGCCTCCAAGGTGGACCTGGTGGACTTCGGCCGTAATCCCAAGGCGCCGCAGTTCGGCCGGTTCGGCACGCTGAACGTGCGCTACGGCAAGGCGAAGCGGGGGCAGCCGCCCCGGCGCCGGAATGTGCTGTCGGTGATGGACTGGGCTGTGGAGGCGGTGCGCGACTACGCCGAGAACATTCGCCCGCGGTTCGGGTGTGTGGACCATCCCGCGTTGTGGGTGACCGAGCGGGGAGGCCGGATCAAGCCTTCGGCCGCCCAGCGAACCGTCCGCGCCTTCGCCCACCAGCAGGCCGAGACGGCGCGCTCAACCGGCTGAAAGTCCATGCCGCTCAGGATGCCCCGCTCGTTGGCCGTTCGTCGCATTCATCGCGTACGGCAATACGGCCGGAATGCATCCGCCCTGGCGACGCGGCCGGATCACTGGCTGTCAAAACTTCTGACAGCAACACCGGCTTCCTGGTCCGTTCCTCCTCGGACCCCTCAGATCCACGGAGACACGCGGCGCGCGGCGCACCGCGGCGGTCGTCGCCAGGGGGCGTCGAC
>NZ_JBHVFF010000588.1:0-1379 GCF_042801895.1 Streptomyces sp. NPDC057543
CTCACCGTGCGCTGGCTCGGCCTCGACGCGTCCGCCAGCCGACTGCTCGGCCACCCGCATCCAGGCACGCTCAGCTTCCTGGCCACCGAGAACGAGCAGCCCTTCATCGCCGCCTGGAACGTTCCGTAGCGACAGCCCGCTGCCTCACGCCTGCCGCGAGAAGCACCGGAAGCAGTGTTCCGCCTTGCGCTCGTAGCGGCGATGGGGGCGGCGGCGCCCCGCCGGCCACGACACCGTCCACAGATGCTCGTGGCTGTCGAACTCTTGCCAGGGCGCGCAGTCGACGCCCTGGCATGTCGGCCGGGTGGAGTCTTCGCCGATGCCAGCAGTAGGGGCAGGGGGGTGCCTGTCCTCGCCGCGGAGGACGCCCGCAGGCCTTTGGCGTCCGGCCGCCGGGCGCGGATCGAGACCAGCGCATGATCGTGGAGAAGGGGCTTCGACTCGGCAGCTCTGGACTCGTAGTGCCGGAAGACCGCAATGATCAGCCCGTCCTTGACCCGGGCGCGCTGCTTGCCGCCGCCTTTCCAGCGGATCTGTGCGACCGCCTCCTCCAGCCACGCCAGCGTCTTGTCCCGGGCGATGTCCTGGCACAGCTCCAGCACCCGGCGGGTCTCGTGGCCCATCAGCGCCCACGCGATGTGTGCCGTCGGCGGAGCCCGGAACACCAGGTGCATGCCGAGCCAGGGGACGCGCTCCTTGGCCTTGTCGGTCTTGGGCGACTGGTTGTGCTCGATGGGCCTGCCCAGCACGGTCGCCCGCCGCGCCCTCGCCGGATCGTCGCCCGCCTCAAGGCGCTCGTGCTCGATCCGGTCGGCGTCCGGGTGCCAGCCCTCCCCAGGAGCAGCTCGGCCTGCCGCTCGGTCACCACGTCCCCAGCCGTGAGGCCGACCGCGGCCAGGCCCCGACCCTTCCAGATCCCGGGCGGGACACCGGCTTCGTCCTGGGCGGCGCGACAGCGACCTGCCCGCAGAGCGCTGGCCGTCGCCGACCATCACGCTGCGGAAGTAATACCGCCACCCGCCTCCCGGACGGACCTCCGCTTTGCTGATCACTGGGCCATAGAACCCCGCCTGTGACCTGCGGAAAAGCGCGAGCTGGGGTCCTTCCCGCCGGGCGGCAGGACGCCCGGCCCGCGTCTGGTTCCACCGGTACCGCTGCAACGGCTGCGCGGCCGCTCGGCCCCAGCAGTTCGCGGACGTGATGCGCGCCCTCTACGAGAGCTGACCGTGCGGCCGTGCGCTGCGCCCCAACCACACGAGCCCCACCCGCCCCGGAATCGCACCGCACCCGACTCCACCGTCATTGAGCGCACACCAGAGCACCACTCCCCCGACAACCCACCTCATGTCTTCTGTCCGCGCCGCCTGCCCCGCGCCCCG
>NZ_JBHVFF010000589.1:0-1333 GCF_042801895.1 Streptomyces sp. NPDC057543
GACCGGGGGCGGGCCGCCGGCGGGTGACCGGGGGCGGGCCGCCGGCGGGTGACCGGGGCCGGGCCGCCGACCGGGGCCCGCCCCCTCGGTCGTCGGACGGGCGCGCCGCGTCCGGCGGCCGAGGACGGCCTCGGTGGCGTCGGCTACGACTGCGGGGGCGCGGTGAGCATCCGTACCGCCGGAGCCTCCGGAACCGCGGGCACCGCTTCCTGCGGGGCGGCGGGCGGGGCGACGGTGGACTTGGTGGCGACGGCCGGGTTGAGGTCCTTGTGCACGGCGCGGGCGACGGCCTGAATGGTGTTGATGCCGTCATTCATCGTCTTGTTGTCCTGGGTGAGCACGGTGATCGCGTAGTCGTGCCCCTTGCCGGTGAACGCGCCGATGCTGTGCACCCGCCAGCCGTGGGTGGCGCGCGGCAGCCAGCCGTTCTTGACCTGGACGGTCACCCCGGACGGCGCACCGGCGGGCGTGCCCCAGCGCTGGGAGGAGATGACCTTGCGCATCAGACCCAGTTCGTACGCCCGCGAGTTGTCGCTCAGCACGGAGTTCTTGGCGGTCAGCAGGGTCAGCAGCCGCAGCTCGTCCTGGGCGGTGATCTGCGTGAGACCCCAGTAGCCACCCGAGCCGGGCACGGTGTGCGTCATCCCGGCGGCCTTCAGGAACGCCTTGACCTTCGTCACCCCGAGCTGCTTCCACAGGCTGGTGGTCGCGTTGTTGTCGGACTTCGTGATCATGGCGGTGGCGAGGTTTATCTCGCGCTGGGTGAGATAGCGGTTGTGCTTCTTGTTGTCCCACAGGAGCGTCGCCAGCACGGTCGCCTTCACGACACTGGCGGAGTCGTACTTCGTCGTGGCCCGCAGGGAGCAGTTCGTCCTGGTGGTCCGGTCGTAGAGCGCCACGGCCGTCGTGGACTTCCGTCCCTTGAGCGCGGCGGTGATGTCCTTCGACAGCTTGGCCGCCAGCCCCGCCTTGCCGGACGTGCAGCTCACCGTCGGCGTCGCGGCGGCGGCGGGCGCGGCGCCGAACGCCACGGGTGCGATGACGCCTGCGGCGAGCGCGACGGAGAGTGCGGCCTGCGCGCGACGGGTTATACGGAGCTGATCCTTCATGCGGCTTCTCCCCCTGAGTCGATCCGTACGGCGCGCCCCGGCGCACCCGTCAGTAACGACTGACGAACGGTCGAAAAGTTGCCCGTGCCGGACTGTGGAGTTGCTCGCCGGTTGCGTCGGGTGCCGACGGCCCCATGCGGTCCGGCACGGTGACAGGGCGAACATGACGGCTGTTCAGCCCGCCCGGAAAACGCGTCCGCCCCGTGCCCCGGCAGTCGGGGCAC
>NZ_JBHVFF010000590.1:0-1329 GCF_042801895.1 Streptomyces sp. NPDC057543
GTGCGCGGCGAACCGGTCGAACGCCGCCTGGACCGCCTTGACCTGCGACACCTGCTCCTCGTCGAGGTCCTCGGTCGGATCGACGGACGCTTCGAGGACGAGCCGTCCGACGTGCGACGGGTACAGGTGGGCATAGACCGCGCCGAGCGCCGTTCCGTACGAGACGCCGAAGTAGTGCAGCCGCTCGTCGCCGAGGAGGTAGCGCACCAGGTCGAGGTCGCGCGCGGTGTGCGAGGTGCCGATGTACGGGAGGAGCGCCCCGGAGTGCTCGGCGCAGGCGTCGGCCCCGTCGTAGCCGGTGTCGTCCGCGGTCTTCCCGCAGCGCACGGGGATGGTCGCGCCAACGCCGCGCGGGTCGAAGGAGACCAGGTCGTAGCGGTCGAGGAGCGGCTTGTACTGGTTGAGGAATTCGGGTAGTCCGCTCACGCCGGACACGCCGGGGCCGCCGAAGTTGAGGACGAGCGAGCCGATGCGCCGGGCGTTCGGGCCGGTGGCCTTGCGGCGTATCAGTGCGACGTCGATCGTCCTGCCGTCTGGTTTCCGGTAGTCGAGGGGGGCCTTCATGGCGGCGCAGTCGTAGCCCGTGCGCGCGCTGGGCGGCGAGGTGCAGCGGGACCAGTGGAGGTGCTGGCTGGTGGTGAGCGCGGTGGGCAGACCGGCAGGGGGGTTGTTCGCGGTGAACTCCGTACGCGGCTCCGCACTCCGGCCGGGAGCGTCGTGCTGGAGCCAGGCGCCGACGGCCCCGATCGCGGCGAGGACGACCCCGGCGATGATGCGCGCACCGACCGAGAGGCCCGGTCTGCGGCTTCGTATCGGATGTGCGTCACTCATCAAAATCCCCGCGCTCCCGCCCCTGGACGCCCGCCCCGTGCCCGCATGCCCGTACCCGTGATCGTCCGATCGTCGAATGAGTGCAGGGTACAAGCCGCCTCCGACAGCACGGCTCGCGAGAGTGCCCAGAAATTTAGATCGCCCCGTGCTCACGCGACTCCTCCTGCGGTCCGGCCCGGCGTGTGCTGGACGCCGGGCTGCTGGGTGTGCGACGGCGAGGCCGTCACCGGGGCGGGCTGTGGCCGGGGGCCGCGGGCGACGGCGCGCTCCCGCATGCCGTCCTGGAGTCTGGCGGCCAGCCGGGCGGCTGCTTCGAAGGTCCGGCGGGACTGCTCCACCGTGTCGACGTCGACGCCGGACTCCTGCTCCAGAAGGCGGCCGGCCCTCCGGCCGGTGTGGAACGGCCGCGGGTGCGACCTCGATGCGGCAGGCACGGCGACGGCGTACGGCCGGGAGCCCAGGCGCTCCGCACGTCGCGCTGCGTTGCCCCGGGCGGCC
>NZ_JBHVFF010000591.1:0-1302 GCF_042801895.1 Streptomyces sp. NPDC057543
TCCGGAATGGGTCCAGCCTCCCCGTCGGGACTGAGGATCTCCCGTTCGGGCCAGCTTTCCGCGAAGGTCCACACATCGAAGGCGGGGGACAGCACATCCTGTTCATACATCAACTCATTGACGACAGCCAACTTGAAATTGAGGTGCTGGAAGGGGATACCGCTTTCTGTCGGTGCGGTGGTTCGCGCTGGGACGCGGTGGCTGTCCGCCAGAGCGCTGGCCAGGTCAGTCATCGCCGGCGTCGTCCGGCCCAGGTCGACCAGCATCTGAGGGATCAGCCGCCGGGTAGGAGCGCGACGCAGCGTCCCGATCAGGTCCACCCCACCGTCCTCGAAATCGAGCAGTGAATCGCGTACGAACGAGTCCAGTTGGGCATCGGACCAGTGTGTCGCCCGGGGCCGCAGGCACTCGCAGAGGTCGCTGAAGGTGATGAGGTCCTCCCTCAGCAGCAACTCTCCGAAGGTGAACGCGGAGTGGTCCGATACGTTCCCCCGGACCACAGCGGTGTCGATCAAGCGCGCCAAAACCACAGGGGGTCGTGGGTGTCGAAATGTGGCGAGAAATATGAAGTGGTCCAGATTGGTGTCCCTGGACACAAGTTGAGGCAGCACGTCGATGATCGAAGCCAGTGACTCCTCGTCCCGACCGGCATGGTTGACCGCCACACGCACGAGAGCATCTGCGTGTCGGCTTTGCTCAGGTGCCCTGTCGTCTACGTCGGGCTGACCGTCCGTCGCGATGGCCAAGGCACCCAGCAGGTTGAGTATTCGGGTGAGATGTGGGCGCAGCAAGGGAGCGTAGGACGCACGTTTCGGGTCATTGAGCAGCGTCGCAACCAGCCGTTCGAACGAGGCGGAGTCCCCGGGATCACCGAGGTCGTATCCGCACAGCATGTCCACCATGGCGCCGTACCAGAGAGCGGCAGCATCCGGTGTCTCGTGTGCCGCCGTGCGCCAGGCATGGTTCAAGGCGTGATGAAGCGAAGCCGCCTTACGTGGCGGCGCTTCGGCGACAGCGGTGTCCAGGCTGGCCAGAAGCGCCGGCAGGCACGCGCTACCGAATCGGTCAACACTTTCGGCCAGTTGGCGCGCACTGTTCAACCGCACCGCCGGGTCGCGGTCACGAAGCCGGTCGCTCAGCATTTCGATCACAGTTGGCATGACACGGACGGTACGACAGTGCACTGACATCACTACCAGGTGGTGGGGCGGGCGTCCGCCTATCCATGACCAAGGACTCCAAAAGGCCCGCGAGAGCCACGTACATAGCCTCCGCCCTTCACGCTGAGCAACGGGGAGGACT
>NZ_JBHVFF010000592.1:0-1299 GCF_042801895.1 Streptomyces sp. NPDC057543
GCCGCGCGGCCTCGTGGAGGTCGTATTGCCGATACCGTGCGGTGTCTACGGCGTCAAATAGCGGGCGCCGAAATCTGGAGGCTCCACCCCATGCTGATTGCCCAGCGTCCGTCGTTGACCGAAGAGGTCGTCGACGAGTTCCGCTCCCGGTTCGTGATCGAGCCGCTGGAGCCGGGTTTCGGTTACACCCTCGGCAACTCCCTGCGTCGGACGCTCCTCTCCTCGATCCCGGGTGCGGCTGTCACGTCCGTCCGTATCGACGGTGTCCTGCACGAGTTCACCACCGTGCCGGGCGTCAAGGAGGACGTCACCGACCTCATCCTCAACATCAAGCAGCTGGAACTCTCCTCGGAGCACGACGAGCCGGTCGTGATGTACCTGCGCAAGCAGAGCCCCGGCCTGGTCACCGCTGCTGGCATCGCGACGCCGGCCGGCGTCGAGGTGCACAACCCGCGCCTGGTGCTTGCCACGCTGAACGGCAAGGGCAAGCTCGAGATGGAGCTGACCGTCGAGCGCGGTCGCGGCTACGTCTCCGCCGTCCAGAACAAGCAGGTCGGCCAGGAGATCGGCCGTATTCCGGTCGACTCGGTCTACAGCCCTGTGCTGAAGGTCACGTACAAGGTCGAGGCGACCCGTGTCGAGCAGCGCACCGACTTCGACAAGCTCATCGTCGACGTCGAGACCAAGCAGGCCATGCGTCCGCGTGACGCCATGGCATCGGCCGGCAAGACCCTGGTCGAGCTGTTCGGTCTGGCGCGCGAGCTCAACATCGACGCCGAGGGCATCGACATGGGCCCCTCCCCAACGGACACCGCTCTCGCCGCCGATCTGGCGCTGCGGATCGAGGAGCTCGAGCTCACCGTCCGGTCGTACAACTGCCTCAAGCGCGAGGGCGTCCATACGGTCGGTGAGCTTGTCGCCCGCTCCGAGGCGGACCTGCTCGACATCCGCAACTTTGGTGCGAAGTCGATCGACGAGGTCAAGGCGAAGCTGGCCGGCATGGGCATGGGCCTCAAGGACAGCCCGCCCGGATTCGACCCGATCGCCGCCGCCTTCGGCGACGCGGACGCAAGCGTCGTCGAGACCGAACAGTACTGAACCCTGCGCCGGGTCGCGCGGAGCCGGGAGTCGCCTCCCGGCTCGCACGGCCGGTCAGGCAAACGGCCACATTACGGCAGCTCAGATGCCCTGCCAGTCATACCCGTTGTTGTGCGGCGCCCCCTATGGGAACCCCCGTCCCGGCGGGCGGCCAGCGCCTGGCTCAAGGCGCAGCTCGGCCCGGCCACCGACCCGGCCGAC
>NZ_JBHVFF010000593.1:0-1274 GCF_042801895.1 Streptomyces sp. NPDC057543
TCCGTGACCGATGAGGCGCTGGCTGCTCAGCCCTTCCTCGACAACCCCGACGCCGCGGAGAACGCCCTGACAGGCTTGCTCGAACAGGCCCAGGCGTCAGGCCTGGCCGATCCCGGCGTCGAAGCGCGCACGGAGGCGATCAGTCTGCTCGCGATGACGGCGACCATGGGCACCAGCATCCTCGTGGGGCAGCGGAGTCCGGAGTCGGCCATCGAGGTACTCCATCACCACCTGGACCGGATCTTCGTGACCGTCGAGACGTCGGCGGCCGGGGAGGGTCCAATCTGACGTGCCGTTGCGGCACTTGTGGCACGCGGATAGTGCGCGGCTCTGAAGGATTCAGGCAATACAGAGTAGGCCCAGGTCGCTGACCTGGGCCTTCGTTCAAGAGCGGATGACGGGAGTCGAACCCGCGTCATAGGCTTGGGAATCACCCGGCACTTGGGTCCGTTCATTACCCCTGACCTGCGGAAAACGTCAGCTTAGCGCCGCTTCTTCGCCATCTCTTCGGCTCCCTTGTTGTCCGCTGTTCACCGCCTCTACTGGCACGTAGTGGCACACCCCTTAACTACCGGTGCCGATCTCGGTGTGGTCGACAGTTCAGCGTCGTGGCGCCCTGGACTGGTCACGGTGCGCGATCGACTTGGTGAACGTGCGGGCAACGAAAGGGGGGGACCTGACGGGTCCGAATCTCGTAGATCGCGGCAAGAAAGGTTCAAAGATCCACTTGATCGCCGAGCGGACCGGTCTGCCCATCTCCATCGGCATCTTTGCCGCCAACACCCATGACAGCCAGGGTCTGGAGCCCCTGGTGCGGGGCATCCCGCCCATCCGCTCCCACCGAGGGCCCCGTCGACGACGGCCCGCCAAGCTCCATGGAGACAAGGGCTACGACTACGACCACCTGCGCCGATGGCTCCGGCCCGGGAACATCGCCCCGCGCATCGCCCGCAGAGGTATCGCGTTCTCTCAGCGGCTGGGCCGCCATTGTTGGACCGTGGAGCGGACGGGCGTCGTGGCTGGCTGGGTGCCGCCGCCTCCACCGCCTGCGCAAGGCGGAACACTTCCTGGCCTTCGCCGGGATCGCCGCGGCCCTCATCTGCTTCCGGCGCCTTTCGCCGCAGGCGTGAGGCAGCAGGCTGCCGCTACGGAACGTTCCAGGCGGCGATGAAGGGCTGTTCGTTCTCGGTGGCCAGGAAGCTGAGCGTGCCTGGATGCGGGTGGCCGAGCAGTCGGCTGGCGGACGCGTCGAGGCCGAGCCAGCGCACGGTGAG
>NZ_JBHVFF010000594.1:0-1258 GCF_042801895.1 Streptomyces sp. NPDC057543
GGCCGCAGCTGCGGCCGGGGGCAGTTCTAATCTGGTCGGGACAACCGGCACGAAACGGGGACGTCCCCAGCGGGAGTGAACAGATGGATCACAGCGGGCACGGCATGAACATGGATCTGCCGCCGTTCACGCTGGGACGTGGGCTTCAGTTCTCCGCGGACCCGTTCTTCCTCATCGGCTGTGTTCTCGCCATCGGCCTGTACGGGTACGCCGTGCTGCGGCTGCGCCGACGCGGGGACGACTGGCCGGCCGGCCGCATCGTCTTCTTCGTCGTCGGCGTGCTGTCCATCGCACTGGTGATGTGTACGAAGCTGAACGACTACGGCATGGTCATGTTCAGCGTGCACATGGTGCAGCACATGGTGATCAGCATGCTGTCGCCGATCCTGCTGCTGCTGGGCGCTCCGGTAACCCTGGCGCTGCGTGCGCTCCCGGTCGCGGGACGTGGCCGCACCGGCCCGCGCGAGCTGCTCCTCATGCTGCTGCACAGCCGCTACATGAAGATCATCACGCATCCGGTCTTCACGATTCCGCTCTTCATCGCCAGCCTGTACGCGCTGTACTTCACCCCGCTCTTCGACTTCCTGATGGGTTCGAAGACCGGGCACATCGCGATGATGGTGCACTTCCTCGCCGTGGGTCTGGTGTTCTTCTGGCCGATCATGGGCGTCGACCCGGGGCCGCACCGGCCCGGCTATGTGATGCGGATGCTGGAGCTGTTCGCGGGTATGCCGTTCCACGCGTTCTTCGGTATCGCGCTGATGATGGCGACGACGCCGATGGTGGAGACGTACAAGAATCCGCCGGCCTCGCTCGGCATCGACGCGCTGAGCGATCAGAACTGGGCGGGCGGTATCGCCTGGGCCTTCAGTGAGATCCCGTCGGTGCTGGTACTGATCGCGCTGGTCTTCCAGTGGTACCGCTCCGAGCAGCGGACGGCGAAGCGCTCGGACCGTGCGGCGGACCGGGACGGGGACCAGGAGCTGCAGGCGTACAACGCCTATCTCGCCTCGTTGCAGGCGCGCGGGCAGTAGCGGTGGGCATGCCTCCGGGGTGACGATGGCATCCACGGCCACCCGGCCGATGAGGAGGGTGCGGGCATGTCCGGATCCACGAAGACCATGGGTGTGATCACCGTGGCGGCCCTGGTGGCGGTCACCGCCTACACGGTGGCGCTGGGGAGCAGTGGCTGGCTCTGGTTCGGCTGGGTGGTGCTCGGGCTGATCACCGTGGGGATGGTCGCGACGCGCGATTCCTG
>NZ_JBHVFF010000595.1:0-1253 GCF_042801895.1 Streptomyces sp. NPDC057543
GACGGCGTAGGAACCTCCATCCAACCCGACCGGAACACGCCCGCGCACCCCATCCGCCCGCAAAACCCCACGTCACAGAGCTACCAAAGGACTTTGCCGGGGCCCTGGGGGGATGGTGAGCCGCTTCGCGTGTTTACCGCAGGGTTTTGGTGCTCCTGGGGGTGCTGCTTGCGGCGGGCAGGGGGCGGTGTCCTTCGTCCCAGTGGTTGGACCATCCGCAGAGTCCGCATGCGTAGCGGCCGTCGAGGCCGTGGACTTCGGCTTCGCAGCCGCGGCAGCGCGTGGTGGTGATCTCTGGGGTTGTCGTGGCTGGAGTGGTGGAGGACCAGCCGCATTGGTTGGAGCAGATCCATGTGCCGTCGGGGCCCTGGCTGGCTGCAGCGCCGCAGCTTCCACACGTCATGGGTACCTCCGGGTAGCGGCCTCGCCGACGGGGGTGGCGGCGAGGCCGGGTTCAGTGTGGCAGGGGCGGGCTGTGATGGGCAGCGTTTCGGGGTTGGGTGACCTGTTTTGGGGTGCTTCGGTGCGTCGCATCCGATATTCGAACAGACATAGCATTGGCTCGTGCCTAAGAACAGCCCCGCTTTCGATTTCCCGCAGGACCTGCGCGACGCCCAAGTCGCCCTCCATGAGACGCCCGCCGGGTACGAGGAGTACGCCAAGAGGCTCCCGTGGTCGGCCGAGCCGATGCCCGGGTGGGAAGGCGACAAGCAGCTGCACGCTTCCGGCCATGGGGACCACCGATACGGCCGTTGACGCCAAGCACTTCGTCACGGACTTTTGGCGTCAGAACCTGATCCTGAACTCAATCCGCTGGAACAGCAGTGCGGGGGGTGCCTGTTGAGTCGGCACGGAGCGCGGTGCCGGTGTTGCCACTGGTCCGTTTCTCCGTGCCGCTCGCCGAACCCGGCGTACCCGTCTCCGAGTACCGGGCTCTCCACGGACTCTGCCGTTCAGGCGTGGTTGAGGCGTGTCCAGGGGGTGGGGATCGTGTTGCCTCTGTAGCGGTAGCGGGTGACCGTTACCGCCTGGAGGTCGAACAGTTCGATCCCGTCTGCCGAGGGCCTTTGCCACCGTCCGTTGTGGTCGGTGAGGCGTCGGCGGTTGAAGTTCCCCCCGGGTCCTGGACAGCGGGTGTTTACGCTGCGGGGGTGAGGGCTTGCTTGAGCAAGGTTCTCGTTTCGAGCGGGGTGACGTACCCGTACTCGGGGTGCCTGCGGAGTCGGCTGCGGTTGTACTCGATCTCGATGTAG
>NZ_JBHVFF010000596.1:0-1248 GCF_042801895.1 Streptomyces sp. NPDC057543
GCGGCGGTCCGTGTGCGTCAACGGTGCGATGGCAGGGCTCAGGCGCCGAGGTTGAACTCACCGGGGTTCGGGCCGAGGCGCTTGCCCTCGTCCAGCGCGGCGAACGCGGCCAGGTCGTCGGCGTCCAGCTCGAAGCCGAACACGTCGAGGTTCTCCACGATCCGGGACGGCGTCACCGACTTCGGGATCACCACATTGCCGGTCTGGATGTGCCAGCGGAGCACCACCTGAGCCGGTGTGCGGCCGTGCTTCCGGGCGATCGCGACGACCGTCGGCACCTCCAGGAGCCCCTTGCCCTGGCCCAGCGGCGACCAGGCCTCGGTCGCGATGTCGTGCTTGGCGTGCAACGCGCGCGACTCGGCCTGCTGGAGCTGCGGGTGGAGCTCGATCTGGTTGATCACCGGGACCACCGAGGTCTCGCCGAGGAGACGCTCCAGGTGCTCGGGGAGGAAGTTCGAGACTCCGATGGCCTTCGCGCGGCCCTCGGAGTAGATCTTCTCGAAGGCCTTGTACGTGTCGAGGTACGCGTCCTTGGCCGGCACGGGCCAGTGGATCAGATACAGATCGACATACTCCAGACCCAGCTTGTCGAGCGAGCTGTCGAAGGCGCGCAGGGTGGAGTCGTAGCCCTGATCGGTGTTCCACAGCTTTGTCGTGACGAAGAGCTCTTCGCGGGCGACACCGGAGGCCGCGACGGCCCTGCCGGTGCCCTTCTCGTTCTTGTAGATCGCGGCGGTGTCGATGCTCCGGTACCCGGACTCGATGGCTGTCGCGACCGCCTTCGCGGCCTCGTCGTCAGGCACCTGCCAGACGCCGAAACCGAGCTGCGGCATCTCGACGCCGTTGTTGAGGGTGATGGAGGGGACCTTGCTCACGAGCGGTCGATCCTTACGTCGTCGGTTGGGATTCTCATGGTCAACGATCAGCGTGTGCCATGCATTCCCCGCCGTCCCGGTGTTCGGGGCGCCCGCTACGGCGGGAGCGTCCGACTCCAGTCGATGAGCGTCGCATCCGGTGACTACCGGGTTCCCTGATGGAGGTTCAGATGCGGGCCGGAACGCACCTGCTTTAGTGGGACGGAGTGGCCGCCCTCGCGGTCATGCGGCTCCGTACGGCCATGGTGCAGGCGGTCCCGCCATCCGCCTCCGCGGCCGCCACCCGGGAACGAGCCGGTCGGCGCGGACAAGCTGTTCCGCGTCTCGATCACGTAGCACGCCCTGTACCGCTGAGGCACGGCCGGCCGTGCCT
>NZ_JBHVFF010000597.1:0-1245 GCF_042801895.1 Streptomyces sp. NPDC057543
GCCGGAATTGAGTCGAGGTGTACTCGCTGCCGCGATCGCTGTGGATTACGCAGCCCGGCTCCAGGTTCCCCCGGCCGTGGGCCATGTCCAAGGCGTCCACGACGAGTTCGGCGCGGTGGTGATCGGCCATGGCATAGCCGACGACCTCGCGGGTGGCCAGGTCCAGTCAGCAGGCGAGGTAGAGCCAGCCCTCGGCCGTCGGCAGGTAGGTGATGTCGCCGACCAGCTTGATCCCGGGGCGCTCGGCGTGAAAATCGCGGCCGACCAGGTCCGGGGCCGGCTTCGCCTTCTTGTCCGGCCGGGTCAGCGAGCGGTGCTTCCGCCGGGTGACGCCCCGGATGTCGCGCTCGCGCATGACGCGGGCGACGCGCTTTCGGTTCACCTGTCGTCCCAGACGCCGCAGTTCGGCATGGATGCGCGGAACACCGTAGGTCTTCCGGGAGGCGAGTTGCAGCACGGTGATCTCGTACGCAAGCGAGTCGTCGGCGGCCTCGCGGGCGCGGCGGGCGGCCTCGCTCTCGCGCCAGGCGTAGTAGGAGGAGCGGGCCACGTGCAGGGCCCCCAGCAGAACGATCGGATGGTTCGCCTTCTCCGCATGGATAAACCAGTACAACTGGCTCACCGGTCGTTCTCCTTCACGAAGAAGGCGGTCGCTTTTTTCAGGATCTCGATCGTCTGCTGCTGTTCGCGGTTCTCCTTGCGCAGCCGCTTGAGCTCCTCGCGCTCGGCACTGGTCAACTCGCCGGACTCGCCCTCGCCCCGGTCCGTCTTGGCCTTGCGGTACCAACCGCGCAGGGACTCGGAGCTGATGCCGAGTTCCCGGGCCACGGCGGTGACCGTCTTGCCCGAGAAGTCGACGAGCGCGATCGCGTCCCGCTTGAACTCCTCGGTGTACCGCTTCGTGTACTTGTTTCCCACCTGGTGCTACTTCCTCTGGAACCTCAGGTCCCAGTCTCCAGGTGTCCACGACCAAGGGGAAGCTTCACGCGTCTTCTACACCTCTGTCCTGTTCAGCATCCGAAGGTGCGAGGAGTCCGCCGTTTCTACGATCGCAATCGGGCCGAGGGAAAGCGCCACACCCAAGCCGTCCTCGCTCTCGCCCGCCGTCGCGTCAACGTGCTCTGGGCTCTCCTACACGAACAACGACCAACGACGCTACGAGCCGATTCCGCCGACGTCCCCCTCGTCCACGTCAACGTTCGCGAGGGTTATCCGAAGGCGCCCCTGGTGTCCTCCGGCCCCGAC
>NZ_JBHVFF010000598.1:0-1236 GCF_042801895.1 Streptomyces sp. NPDC057543
GGGCCGGGCACGCCCCCCGTCGGGTGGGGGGATCCGCAGTCTGCAGATCCGCACACCGTGGATCTACGGACTGCGGATATACGGACTGCGGGTCAGCAGCTCAGGTTGGAGCCGGGGGTGGTGCCGAGGATCGATACGAATGCCCGGTAGCGGTCGATACGGCTCTGGACCTGGGCGGGGTTGCCGCCGTTGCACTCCAGGGAACCGTTGATCGAGCGGATGGTCTCGCCGAATCCGGCACCGTTCACCATGGCGTTGTGGGCGGTCATGGTGCCGGGGCCGTTCTGGGTGTTCCAGTACCAGAGGCCGGTCTTCCAGGCGACCGAGGCATTCTGCTCGACCAGGTACGGGTTGCCCAGCAAATCGATGCCGAGAGCGTCACCGGCGGCCTTGTAGTTGAAGTTCCAGCTGAGCTGTATCGGGCCGCGGCCGTAGTACGCGGACTGGCCGGCCGGGCAGCCGTAGGGCCGGCTGCTGTCGCAGTAGTGCGGGTAGTTGGCCGTGTTCTGCTCGACCACGTACACCAGACCGCCCGTCTCGTGGCTGACGTTGGCGAGGAACGCCGCCGCCTCCTGGCGCTTGACGGTGTCGCTGCCGGTGTTCGCGAAGCCCGGGTAGGCGCTCAGCGCCGCAGTCAGTCCGCTGTACGTGTAGAACGGATTCCGGTTCGGGAACATCTGGTTGAACTGCGCCTCGCTGACGACGAAGCCGGACGGGGTGCCCGGGTCCGTTCCGCCGCCACCGCCGCAACTGCCCTGGTCCGCCCAGACGTCGGAGCTGCCGGGGGTCTCGTTCTGGGTCCACCACTTGGCGGTCCAGTTGTGCCCGTTGTAGGAGGCCGATCCACCGCCGGTGTAGACGGACGAGGAATTCCAGGGTGCCGCGCAGTCGGCTGCCGCGGCGCTGGTGGCAGGGAGAACGACGACCATCGCAACGACCGCGCCCAGCGCGGCCAGCAGGCCCATGATGCGTCTGATCACGTGATCACTCCTTCGGTGCGGCGCACCGAGCTGGACGGTGCGCCGCCATGGGGGGGGTGACGGTCACTCAAGCGCCGCTGGTCTGAACCTGTCAAGGTCTAGACCAACATCGGGAATCCTTCCCGAAGGAGCGTCCACGGGCGGGCCCGCAACACATTCGCGCCGCCGGACCCGCTCTCAACAGGAGGAATTCCGGAAGGGGTTCATCCGGATCACGCGCCGCATGCTGGACGGGCCCGAAGGTAAAACCTTCGGG
>NZ_JBHVFF010000599.1:0-1215 GCF_042801895.1 Streptomyces sp. NPDC057543
GAACATGGCCGAAGGCGAAGAGGACGAGACAGAGCGTGTCCGGCGTCCGCCCAGCGAGAAGCCCGCCAAGAAGACCACCAGGAAAACCAGCACGGGACGGGCCGGCAGCCGAACGAGCGAAACGAAGCGCGCGTCCAGCAGGGTTTCGGCCCCGCGGGCCATGCGGTACGCGGCTGAGCAGCTCCAGGAGCTTCTCGGGCGAGCTCCCGAATCCGTCTCGGCACTGAAACCGACGGAAGACGGCTGGCAGGCGGACGTAGAAGTCCTGGAACTGGAACGTGTCCCCGGCACGACCAGCGTGATGGCCAGCTACCGGGTGATGCTGGACGAGGAGGGCGAACTGGTGGCGTACGAACGCACCCGGCGCTACACCCGAGGGCAGATCGACCGGGGCTGAGGCCCGGCACCGCACCGCCGCAGCACCGTTCGCCGGACGAACGAGAAGGCCGCGCCGGCAGCCGGACGTGAGCCGCTGAAAGGAGGCACCATGACTGTGGTGCCGCAAGGCGGAGGAACCATTGCCAGGGGCGGTGGAGGAGGGTCCGGGAACCTCTACGACATCATCGATCTGATTCTGGACCGCGGCCTGGTCATCGATGTCTTTGTGCGTGTGTCGCTGGTCGGTATCGAAATCCTCAAGATCGATGCCCGCATCGTCGTGGCGAGCGTGGACACCTACCTCCGCTTCGCAGAGGCCTGTAACCGCCTCGACCTGGAGCAGGGCCGCAAGGCACCTTCCCAGCTGACCGACCTGGTCGGCGAGGTGACCGAGGGCGGAGCGCACGGGAAGGCCAAGGGGGCCCTGAGCGGGGCCGCCGAAGTGCTGACCGACGCCCTCAAGGGAGGCGACGACGACGAGACCGAGCAGTCCGGAAAGAGGCGCAAGGAGCCCGAGGAGAGGCGGGAGCGGCCGAGGCGTCGGCCTGCCGCCCGGCGCCGCGAGGAGTGAGCCATGGCCGTGTACGTCTACTCCATCGTCCTGACCACCCATCCGCAGCGGCTGGACGGCCTCGACGGAGTGGGGGACCCGCCGACGACCCTCCGCACGGTGCACACCGACAAGCTGTCCGCGGTCGTCAGTGACGCCCCCGAGGAGCTACGGCCCAAACGTCGGGATCTCGCCGCACACCAGGCTGTCCAGGAGCGGCTGATGGCCGACGGCACGGTTCTCCCACTGCAGTTCGGCTTCACCACCACGGACGACGATGCCGTACG
>NZ_JBHVFF010000600.1:0-1192 GCF_042801895.1 Streptomyces sp. NPDC057543
CCGACACCTGACCCGACACCGATGCCTGACCCGGCTCAAGCCCCGGACCCGACACCGACGCCTGACCCGGCGCCGACACCTGACCCGACGCCTGACCCGGCTCAGGCCCCGGACCCGGCTCAGGCCCCTGACCCGGCTCAGGCTCCGGATCCGAGTCGGGCGCCGACTGAGCGAGACTTCCGGACGCTCACCGATCGCCCAGGGCCCGCAGCCAGCTGATCACGGCGTTCACCGTCCGGTAGTCGAGCTCGGCGATCCGGGCAACGGCCTGGGCGTCGTTCAACCGCACGGGAAGGCATGCCGCGTCCAGCGCGCAGTGCAGCATCACCTGGTGCGCCTGCGTGGCCGACAGGTCCTCCCCCACGCGCGGGTAGGGACGCAGGAATGCGGAGATGGGCAGCGGGGGCGTCGGGAATGCTGGATAGTCCATGGTTCATGCTCCGATTGCTCTCTCGTTCACCCTCATTCACCTACGAAGCCTCGAAGGCCCGCCGGCACCCTGGAGGCCGGCCCGGCGCATGAGGAGTTGCACCGTTCCGTGGCTGACCGTGATGCCGTATCCGAGGGCCAGTTCTTCGTGAATGCGCCGGTACCCGTAGGTCCCGTGCGACGCGGTGTGGATCGTGGTGATGACTTCGGTGAGCCAGGAGTGGCGAACAGACCTCGCGGAGGGAGGGCGGGAGCGCCACGTGAAGTACCCGGACTCCGTCACCCCCAGGGCAGTTGTGGCAGTCCGCACGGGTAAGCATTCGCAGACCATCACATGCGCCGCAGCGAATCGCCTTTTGGGGAGGTCGCCCCGCACAGCAGCTCGGTCGCGCGTCGGAGGACGGCGAGCTCGGTCTCCAGCTCGGCGATGCGTTTGCGCGCGGCCTTGATTTCGGACCCGGCGTCCAGGACGGACCACCCGTTCCGGAGGTGCGGCAGGTATCTGCGCCGCCACTCGTAGACCGTCCGCTCCTTGAGGCCGAGATCTACGGCGACCTTCTTCACGGGCTCGCCTACGGCGAGCAGGTCAAGGGCCCGACGACGCAGCTCGGGTGGGTGGCTCATGGATGTCAGTACTCCGGGAGACGGTGGAGCCGAGGTCCGACTCCCGGCTCGGGGAACGGGTCCCCGAGCCGGGAGTCGTCGAGGTTCGGTACGGGGCCGGAGGCGCCCGTCCGGCCTGACCGGCCGGACGGTCCTAGGG
>NZ_JBHVFF010000601.1:0-1190 GCF_042801895.1 Streptomyces sp. NPDC057543
CCAGGAAGCCCGCAAGCTCTACGTGGCGAAGATGCAGACCGTCATCTCCTCCGTCGCCGACATCATCGGCGCCGAACTCGGCAAGGCGAAGGCCCGCATCGCGAAGGGCCGGGCGGAGCTGAAAGCCGAGGTCGACAAACTCCCCTCAGACCTCCGCCAGTTCGGCCAGGACGCGGCGAAGGACTTCGCGGGCAAGTTCGACGACCTCGAAGCCACGGTCAACGAGAAGTCCGAACAACTCGTCCAGGACCTCGCGACGAAGTACACCGCCGCCCTGAACAAGGTCGACGAGGAGATCAAGGAACTCCAGGAAGCCAACAAGGGCCTGATCGACAAGGCGAAGGACGCGATCGTCGGCGTCATCAAGACGATCAACGAACTGAAGAACCTCCTCCTCGGCATCCTCGCCAAGGCCGCCTCCGCGATCATGAAAATCATCAAGGACCCCATCGGGTTCCTCGGCAACCTCGTCAAAGCAGTCGGCGCCGGCCTCAACCTCTTCATCACCAACGTCGCCGAGCACCTCAAGACCGGCGTCGTCTCCTGGCTCCTGGGCACCGCGGTCAAGGCCGGCCTCGAACTCCCCCAGAAGTTCGACCTCAAGGGCATCATCCAGCTCATCGGCTCCCTCCTCGGCCTGACCTGGGCGAACATCCGCGCCCGCATCACCCGCAAAGGCCTCCCCGACCAGGCCATGACCGCCGTCGAGACCTCTGTCCCCGTCGCGAAGAAACTCGCCGCCGAAGGCCCCGCCGGCGCCGCCAAGGAAATCGAAACCGAGGCAGGCGACCTCAAAGCCACCATCCTCGAAAAACTCACCAGCTACCTCATCCCCACCGTCATCATCGCGGGCATCACCTGGATCATCTCCCTCCTCAACCCCGCCTCCGCCTTCGTACGCGCGGTCAAGGGAATCATCGACATCGTCACGTTCATCGTGAACCAGGGCGCCCAAATCGTGGAGTTCGTCAACGCCGTCCTCGACGCCGTCATCGCCATCGCCAACGGCGGCTCAGCAGGCGTGCCCAAGATGGTCGAAACCGCCCTCGCCGCCAGCGTCCCCCTCCTCATCGGCTTCCTCGCCTCCCTCCTCGGCATCGGCTCCCTCGCCAACAAAGTCAAATCCGTCTTCCACGCCGTCGCCAAACCCGTCAACCGCGCCATCGACAAAATCGTCGGCTTCATCACCA
>NZ_JBHVFF010000602.1:0-1187 GCF_042801895.1 Streptomyces sp. NPDC057543
TGCGCGACCGCGTGCCGGACTACCTGGTGCCGTCGGCGTTCGTGTTGCTGGATGTGCTGCCGTTGACGGCGAACGGGAAGCTGGACCGTGCAGCGTTGCCCGCGCCCGAGCCGGGGGCGGTCGGGAGCAGTCGCGCGCCGCGCACGCCGCAGGAGCAGATCCTGTGCGAGTTGTTCGCCGAGGTGCTGGGCGCGTCGCGGGTCGGGGTCGACGACGACTTCTTCGACCTGGGCGGGCACTCCCTGCTCGCCACCCGGCTGGTCGCACGGATTCGCTCGGTGCTAGGCGTGGAGCTGGGGTTGCGCGCGCTCTTCCAGGCGCCCACTGCGGCGGGAGTGGCCGAAGCCTTGGCCGAGGCCGGGCGCGCCCGCCCGGCGCTGACGGCACACGTACGGCCGGAAGCGGTACCGCTCTCTTTCGCCCAGCGCCGGCTCTGGTTCCTGCACCGCATGGACGGCACCGCCGCGACCTACCACATTCCGCTGGCGCTTCGGCTGACCGGGACGCTGGACACAGCGGCGCTGAACGAGGCGCTTGCCGACGTGGTGGCCCGGCACGAGAGCCTGCGGACGGTGTTCCCGGAGGTCGACGGCGTACCGTGCCAGCGTGTCCTGGATCCAGGTGCGACCCGGCCCCGGGTGCGGTTGACCGAGGTGTCGGAGGCCGAACTGCCCGAGCGGCTTGCCGAGTTCGCCAGGCAGCCTTTCGACCTGGCGGTGGAACTGCCATTGCGGGCGGAGCTGTTCGCGCTCGCACCGCAGGAGCACGTGCTGCTGGTGGTGATGCACCACATCGCCGGTGACGGCTGGTCCACCGGCCCGCTGGCCCGCGACCTCGCCACGGCCTACGCCGCTCGGCACGAGGGTCGCACACCGACCTGGCCGGTCCTGCCGGTGCAATACGCCGACTACACGCTGTGGCAGCGCGACCTGCTCGGTGACGCCGCCGATCCGGAGAGTCGGTTTGCCAAACAACTCAATTATTGGAAGCGGCAGTTGTCCGACCTGCCGGAGCTTCTCCAGCTGCCCGCCGACCGGTCGCGGCCGGCCGTCGCCCGCTGGCACGGAGACCAGGTCGGCCTGGAGCTGAGTCCCGAACTGCATGTGGCTCTGGTGGAGTTGGCGCGGCGCACCGGCACCAGTCTGTTCATGGTGCTTCAGGCGGGTCTTGCCGCGTTGTACACGCGG
>NZ_JBHVFF010000603.1:0-1174 GCF_042801895.1 Streptomyces sp. NPDC057543
GGGTGTCGCTCAGAGCACGCACTCCGCCTCGGCGTACCGCTCGGACGGGACCGTCTTCAGGGTCTCCACGGCATCGCCCAGCGGCACCATCACGATGTCCGTGCCGCGCAGCGCCGTCATCATGCCGAACTCGCCGCGGTGCGCGGCCTCCACCGCGTGCCAGCCGAAACGGGTGGCGAGCACCCGGTCGTACGCGGTCGGGGTTCCGCCGCGCTGCACATGACCGAGGATCACCGGGCGGGCCTCCTTGCCGAGGCGCTGCTCCAGCTCGATGGAGAGCTGCGTCGCCACACCGGCGAACCGCTCGTGCCCGTAGATGTCCTTGGTGCCCTGCTCGATCTCCATGGAGGAGCCCGGGCGCGGCTTGGCGCCCTCGGCGACCACGACGATCGCGAACTTCTTGCCGGCCGAGAAGCGCTCGCCGACCAGCTCGGTCAGCTCGTCGATGTCGAAGGGACGCTCCGGCACGACAATGGCGTGCGCACCGGCCGCCATGCCCGAGTGCAGGGCGATCCAGCCGGTGTGGCGGCCCATGACCTCGACGATCAGCACCCGCTGGTGCGATTCGGCGGTGGTCTTCAGCCGGTCCAGCGCCTCCGTGGCGACACCGACGGCGGTGTCGAAGCCGAAGGTCACGTCGGTGGAGGCGATGTCGTTGTCGATCGTCTTCGGTACGCCGACGATCGGCAGACCCGCCTCGGAGAGCAGATGGGCCGCCTTCAGCGTGCCCTCGCCGCCGATCGGGATGATCACGTCGAGACCGAGGTCGGCGACATGGCCCCTGGCCTGCTCGACGCCGCCGCGCAGATGGGCGGGCTGGACCCGGGAGGAGCCGAGGATCGTACCGCCGCGGGCGAGAATGCCGCCGACCGCGTCGAGGTCGAGCTTGCGGTAGTCGCACTCGAGGAGCCCCTTCCACCCGTCGTGGAAGCCGATGACCTCGTCGCCGTGGTCGACCACCGCGCGATGCACGACGGAACGGATGACGGCGTTCAGGCCGGGGCAGTCGCCGCCGGAGGTGAGCACACCAATTCGCATTGCCCGGGAAACCTTTGCAACGTGGGCCGACGACCGGACCACGTCGTCCGGTTGGGTCCCGCCACCCTACCGGCGCAGGGTGGCGGGACCGAACCGGGCGTCCGCCTGCTGGACGCCGCTCAGCTGAGCCGGATGT
>NZ_JBHVFF010000604.1:0-1170 GCF_042801895.1 Streptomyces sp. NPDC057543
GTAGGCGCGCGCGTCATGTGAGCTGCGCGGACCGCACGTCACCGGGGTCTGGTGAGGCCGGACTCAAGATCGCTCACGGAATGTGTGCCAGAACCGTCTGGCGGCAGCATTTGTGCATGAGTTCCGGGTTCTGGCACAGATCTTGGGGAGGGGTCGCGGAGCGTCACCTAGGTGTTCGATTGTGAGGGGCGGGGTCGTGTGAGACCGCGTACGCCTTGTCATCTGGCAGCCGGAAATGACGCTCCGTCAAATGCTTGGTCGCCTCTGCCGTGGTCGGCTGCGAACGGTGATGGTGCTGGTCATGCAGACCGATGCATCGTTCTGGGACTCGCTCGTGTTCGACGGGATCGACGACGTGGATGTCGAGGCGGTGACTACCGCGTTCGGCACGGTCGAGGTGGTCGCGAGAGGCCGGGTGGCCGGGGCGGAGTGTCCGGACTGCGGCCGCTTCTCGAACCGAGTGCACGACCGCTATCAGCGCAAGCTGAAGGATCTTCCGCTTGCCGACCAGGACTTCGTGATCCGGTTAGCGGTCCGGCGTTTCATCTGCGAGGCGACGGACTGTCCGCGTCGGACGTTCGCCGAGCCGTTCTCCCGGTTGGCCGCCCCTTACGCACGGTTCACCATTCGGCTCAATCACGCCCTGGAGCAAGTGGGGCTCGCGCTGGCCGGGCGGGCCGGCGCCCGGCTGGCTGCCCAGCTGGGCTTCGGCGCGGGAAGAATGACCTTATTACGCAAGGTCATGGCACTGCCCGATCCGCAGTTCAGCACGCCTCGCGTGCTGGGCGTGGACGACTTCGCGATCCGCCGCGGCCAGACCTACTCCACTGTCCTGACCTGCGGAGAAACCCATCGCGTGGTCGATGTGCTCCCGACACGCACAGCGGGACCGCTGGCAGCCTGGCTCACCACTCACCCCGGCGTGGAGATCATCTGTCGGGACCGGGCCGGCGCCTACGCCGAAGGCGCCCGGCTCGGCGCCCCCGACGCTCTCCAGGTCGCCGACCGGTTCCACCTGTGGCAGGGGCTGGGGCGGGCCGTTGAGACCTGCGTCGCCGCCCACCGCGAGTGCCTGAGTAGCTGTTGTCGTTCCGATCTTGAGGGGTGTGTCTCGAACGGGAGTCTCGATCGGGTGGTTGCCGTCGGCTGCGGGCATGAAGGCAGGGCCTC
>NZ_JBHVFF010000605.1:0-1122 GCF_042801895.1 Streptomyces sp. NPDC057543
ATCGGGCACGGCCCCGGCTTGCGCCGCGGGGGGAGGGCCGTGCGGGAGGGGGCCGCTCGCTACAGGACCAGCGAGAGCAGCAGGATGAAGGCCAGCGAGACCACGGAAATGATGGTCTCCATCACCGACCAGGTCTTGATCGTCTGACCCACATTCATGCCGAAGTACTCCTTCACCAGCCAGAACCCGGCGTCATTGACGTGGCTGAAGAAGAGCGAACCCGCGCCGACGGCGAGGACCAGCAGCGCGGCGTGGGACGTCGACATGTCCGCGGCCAGCGGCGCGACCAGACCGGCTGCCGAAATGGTGGCAACGGTCGCCGAGCCGGTCGCGAGCCGGATCGCGACGGCGATCAGCCAGCCCAGCAGCAGCGCCGGGATCGACCAGTCCTTGGAGAAGTCCAGGATCATCTGGCCCACACCGGCATCGATGAGGGTCTGCTTGAAACCGCCGCCCGCACCCACGATCAGCAGCACACCCGCGATCGGGGCAAGGGACTTCTCGACGGTCGTGGAGAGCCGGCCCTTGGTGAAACCGGCCGCCCGGCCCAGCGTGAACATGCCGACTATGACGGCCGCGAGGAGCGCGATCAGCGGCGAGCCGATCACATCGGTGATCCGCTGGACGTGGTTCTCCGGGTCGTCCACGACGATGTCGACCAGGGCCTTGACGAGCATCAGCACGACGGGGAGCAGGATCGTCGCCAGGGTGGCGCCGAAGCTGGGACGCCGTTCCAGCTCCTCGGAGGGGCGCTGCGGAACCATCTTCTCCGGAGCCTTGATGTCCACCCAACGCGCGGCGTAGCGGGAGAAGAGCGGCCCGGCGATGATCACGGTCGGGATCGCGACCAGAACACCCAGCGCGAGCGTGACGCCGAGATTGGCGCCGAGCGCGTCGATCGCCACCAGCGGGCCGGGGTGCGGGGGAATCAGCCCGTGCATCACGGAGAGACCGGCCAGCGCCGGGATGCCGATCCGCATCAGGGAGTAGTTGCCGCGCTTGGCGACGAGCAGCACCACCGGGATCAGCAGCACGATCCCGACCTCGAAGAACAGCGGCAGACCGATGATCGAGGCGATCAGGACCATCGCCCACGGCATGGCCCGCCCGCTCGCCTTCGCC
>NZ_JBHVFF010000606.1:0-1109 GCF_042801895.1 Streptomyces sp. NPDC057543
CGTCTTGATCGGTCGGTGATCCAAACGACAGGCCCTGGCCAACGACACCCGCGATAGAGAGTGGATCAGCGAGCGGTGTCATGCGGCTTCGAATCCAAGG
This sequence comes from Streptomyces sp. NPDC057543, assembly GCF_042801895.1. Lineage (NCBI taxonomy): Bacteria > Bacillati > Actinomycetota > Actinomycetes > Kitasatosporales > Streptomycetaceae > Streptomyces > Streptomyces sp. NPDC057543. The sequence continues at coordinate 101 of NZ_JBHVFF010000606.1, forward strand.
CGGCGGAGGGAAGCGACGCGGAGCGTCGTTGACCGGCGACAACGCCGGAGGCGGAGTCGCAGGGCGTCGGGAGCCCGCTCTCCATCGCGGGTGAGGTCGTAAGGGCTCCCTCGGTGACGTACCGCGTCCCGTCGTCGCCGGTGGCGATGTTCACCACCTTCCAGGTGCCGGACGTCCCACCTCGGAGACGGTCCGGAGGGAGGCCTTGGGAGTGGCCCGGCCCGGGGCTTCGGGCGTCAGGCGTCAGGGCCGGCGATCAGCTTTCCGCCCTCGACCCTGACCGGAACGGAGGGCAGCGGCACGGTCGCCGGGCCGTGCGTCACCGTGCCGGTCGTCGTGTCGAAGCGGCTGCCGTGGCAGGGGCAGTTCCCCACGTTGTCCTCGACCTTGTCCAGCAAGCAGCCCGCGTGGGTGCACTGGGCGCTGAACGCCTTGTACTGCCCCTTGGCCGGGCAGCTGACGACGACCCGCTGTTCGCGGTAGAGCTTGGATCCGCCGACCGGAACCTCTTCGGGCACGCCGAGTTCGACGGGGGCGGTCGGCGTCGGCGTCTCGGCGTGGCCGAGCTTCGACTCGGTCGAGCAGGCGGCCACTCCCAGCCCGGCGGCGCCGGCGAGAGCGGCGCCCTTCAGCACGGTACGGCGGGCGGCGGGCTGGCCGGGCATGCGGTCTCCACTGGTCAGAGGGGGCAGGGTGCAGAGGATTACCGGTCGGCTGGGGCACCACGCGGACCGGAGGTACCGCGGGTATCAGAGCCATCGGTGACAGAACCGACGATACCGGCGGAGATCGGGGACCCGACGGCCGGGCTACCCAAGGCCCGTTGTGCCTGGTCAGGGGGGTGAGGGTGGCCGGATCAAGGCATGTGGGCGTTCGGAGGCGCGGGGTTTACGGGTGGCGCAGCCGGCGGGCACCCGGCGCACAGGCTGAGCGCCGGGAGCTTCGGTGAGGGGCTGGGCCCGTACCGGCGGAAGACCCCCGTACCGACAGAAGTGGGGGGGCCCCCCCC
>NZ_JBHVFF010000607.1:0-1108 GCF_042801895.1 Streptomyces sp. NPDC057543
CGTCGCCTCCCTCCTCCGCCTTGGAATCGCACGCACCAGACCGCGTCCGCTTTCCGGCCGGAGGTCACCCGACAGCCTCTCACCCGTGCCCCCTGATCCCTCCTGAGAGGCTCCGAGATTCCGATGTCACTTCCCCTGTCACGTCCCCTGGACGGCATGTCCGCGATCGTCACGGGCGCGGGCCGCGGCCTCGGACGCGCCGAAGCGCTGGAACTGGCGGGGCTCGGCGCGTCCGTCGTCGTCAACGACTACGGGCAGCCGGGCCGCGACGGCTCCGGCGAGGCGTCCGCGACCCCCGCCGAGGAGGTCGCCGCGGAGATCCGGGCGGCGGGCGGCCGAGCGGTCGCGCACCTCGGCGACGTCTCCGACCACGCGCAGGCCCGCGGCCTGGTGGAGCTGGCCGTCGACACGTACGGACAGCTCGACATCCTGGTCAACAACGCGGGCATCCTGCGCGACCGGATGGTGTTCTCGATGACCGAGGACGAATGGGACTCCGTCATCAGGGTCCACCTCAAGGGCCACTTCAACACCACCCACTTCGCCGCGTCCCACTGGCGCGCCCGCTCCAAGGAGTCCGGCGGCCCGGTCTACGGCCGGATCGTCAACACCTCCTCGGAGGCGTTCCTGGCCGGCTCGGCGGGCCAGCCGAACTACGCGGCGGCCAAGGGCGGCATCGTCGGCCTCACCACCTCCACGGCCCTGGCCCTGGCCAAGTACAGCGTGACCGCCAACGCCATCTGTCCGCGTGCCCGCACTCGGATGACGGAGGACGTCTTCGCCGGCTTCCAGGAACCGGCGGACGGCCGGCTCGACGCGCTCGCCCCCGAGCACGTCTCACCGCTGGTCGGCTACCTGGCCTCCCCGGCGGCCGCCAAGGTCAACGGGCAACTGCTCGTCGTGCACGGCGGGATGGTCGCGATCGTCGAACGCCCCAGGGTGGCGGCGAAGTTCGACTCGTCGAAGGAGACGTTCTCCTTCGACGAGCTCGACGCGCTGATCTCCCCGTACTACGAGGACCGCCCGCCGAACGAGACGTTCGCCGCGGCGGAGGTGCTCGGTCTGAAACGGGGCTGACCGCAAGGGACAAAGGGACACGGGTGGGCCC
>NZ_JBHVFF010000608.1:0-1096 GCF_042801895.1 Streptomyces sp. NPDC057543
GGACCGGACCCGCCGAACCCTTCTCCGTACCTCTCCGCCAGGAGGAACCCCCGCCATGACCGCAGCTGTCCCGCCCCGCGGAACCGACCGCTTCGACCTGACCGGCCGCACCGCGGTCGTGACCGGAGCCGCCCGTGGCCTCGGCCGGTCCTTCGCCGTCGGGCTCGCCGAGGCGGGCGCCGATCTGGTCCTCGTCGACCTGCCCGGTGCCGAGGGCGTCGCCGAGACCGCCGCGGCGGTCTCGGCACTCGGTCGCAGGTGCTGGACGTACGGACAGGATCTCGCGGACGTCGACGCGCTGCCCGGCTTCGTCGACGCCGTACGCGCCGAGGCCGGACCGCTGCACATCCTGGTCAACAACGCGGGAACGGCGGCGCTGGAACGCTTCAACGAGATCACCCCGGCGAGCTGGTCGCACATCATGCGGGTCAACGTCGACGCCGTCTTCTTCCTCAGCCAGCGCGTCGCCGAGCACATGACGGCCGACTCCGTCGCCGGCCGCATCATCACCATCACCTCGAAGAACGCCCTGGTGGCGGAGGCGGGCCTGGCCCACTACAACGCCTCCAAGGCCGCTGCGCAACTACTCACCGAGACCCTGGCGGTCGAACTCGCCCCGTACGGCATCACCGCCAACACCCTCGCCCCCGGCATGGTCGAGACGCCCATCGACGGCGAATTCCCCTTCGACCGGGAGGCCTTCGAATCCGCGTACCGAGAGCGCATCCCGCTCGGCCGGTACGCGCAGCCCGACGAATGCGTGGGCGCACTGCTGCTGCTCGCCTCGGACGCCGGGGCGTACCTCACCGGGGCGCGCATCGTCGTCGACGGGGGAGTGCTGGCCGACCAGATGCCGCGGATGCGCTTCATGCCGCCGTACCGCAACACGATCTGACCGCGACCGACCGGCAGTCGGTCCTCATCGAGCACGCATCGACACCGCGAGGAGTACCTCCGCATGTCCGTCAATGCACCGTCCCCGGCCCCGTCCTCCGCCTCGTCCTCTGTCTCGTCCCGTCGTGCTCTGTTGCGGGCTTCGGGGCTGGCCGGTCTCGTGATGGCCGGTTCGGCCGTGGCCACCGGCTCGGCGCAGGCC
>NZ_JBHVFF010000609.1:0-1093 GCF_042801895.1 Streptomyces sp. NPDC057543
TCCGTGACCGATGAGGCGCTGGCTGCTCAGCCCTTCCTCGACAACCCCGACGCCGCGGAGAACGCCCTGACAGGCTTGCTCGAACAGGCCCAGGCATCAGGACTGGCCGATCCCGGCGTCGAAGCGCGCACGGAGGCGATCAGTCTGCTCGCGATGACGGCGACCATGGGCACCAGCATCCTCGTGGGCCAGCGGAGTCCGGAGTCGGCCATCGAGGTACTCCATCACCACCTGGACCGGATCTTCGTGACCGTCGAGACGTCGGCGGCTGGGGAGGGTCCAATCTGACGTGCCGTTGCGGCAATTCGCCTGGCACAACCGTGAGCGCCTGGGGCTGCTCAGCATTCGCGACGACGCCCTCCTGCTGCACGCCATGAAGTGGCCCGACGAGGTGCGCTCCCCCGACGAACTCGCCCCGACGAAGAAGGCTGACGTGGACGAGGACGAAGTCGCCTGGGAGACCCACGACGTCGCCACCGCCTGCAACCTGCCGGTCGTCGGCCCGGCCCCGTGCCTGAACATGGTGCTCGCCACCCGCGACGGGCACGTGCTGCACCAGTTCCCCTACACCGAGCAGCTGCTGTACCGCAGCCCGGAGGGCTGGGCATCGGTCGCCCCGGACTGGAGGCCGGGGCCCCCGCACCGCAGCCCAGCGGCGACCTCGTGCCGCCCATCCAGGCCACGGTGAACTTCTCCTTCACCCCGATCGAGCTGGACCATCCCGACCCGTTCGGCGTCACCGTCGTGCTGATGGAAGAGGACGGCGACAGCATGCGCCTGACCGAAGCGTTCGCCCGCTGAGCCCGTGGCACGGGACTTCGACGACGACGCGCCCCGCCGAATCCAGGACGCGAACCACCTGATCAATGCCCGCCAGCGGGACGCCGACGAACGGATCTACGTGGTGACCACCAACCCTCGCCCAGCGCTGGCGGCTGGTGTGGACGTACCGCCGCTTGCACTGGCGTGACCGCGAACGCGGAACGGCCAGCCGTCCCGTCGAGGCAACTGGCCGTCGAGGCGGCTGGAGCGTGACACTCGAGGCGAGGAGGCAGCGTCAGACCGCATGGTCTAATATCTGACCATGCGGTCT
>NZ_JBHVFF010000610.1:0-1057 GCF_042801895.1 Streptomyces sp. NPDC057543
GCGGTCCCGCCGGGGACCGCCGCCCCATAGGGCTTCCGGGCATGTCCCGGAGCGCCGGCAGATGCCGGCCCGCCGCCCGCACGCAGGTACGTGCTCGGCCTGCCCGGCCCTTTGTCGAGGAACTCGTCGGCGAGCATGGCGAGAGAGTGAATATGCTGCGTCCATGCCACATGTAACCGTGACGTACACCAATGAACTGTGCGAGAACGAGGTCCTCGAATGTGAAGTACTCGGCCCGGAGTTGCACTCGCTGATCGTCGCCAACAGCGGCGCGCGCCCCGAGGCGTGCCGGATCCGTTTCGTCTACCCGCAAGACGACTGGTACATCGCCGGCCGCACGGAGGAAACCCACCAGGCGGTCCACATCGAGATCGCGCTGAAGGCCGGCCGTAGCGCCGAGGTCAAACGCGCGCTCAGCGAATCCGTCCTCGCGCTTCTTCGCACACGCGTCGGGCCTGTCCCGGAGTTCGAGGTCCACTTTTCGGTCGAAGTACGCGACCTCGACCCGGACGGGTATGCGAGCCACATCGAGTCCGCCGGGGATGTCCCCCGGGACGCCATCCCGCAGAGTGCCCAGGTGACTGACGCTTGACCATGGAACCCGCCGCCGCCCACGGTTGACTCCCTGAGGAAATACGAGGCGGCCCTCCTTAATGGACAGTCGGGGGTTGGTACTCCAGCCGGACTTCTTCATTCGCGCTGGTCAACGGCTTGGGCGTGGGGAGTGCAGCGGGCGGGGATCGGGAGTGGGACGGGGCGATCGCGTAGTCGGAGCCGAGGGATCGGGCCTGGCGGCGTAGGTCGCGACCGCCGCAGACCTCGTCGGCGGTGAACCAACGGGCGGGGATGCCCAGGGTGCGGTCCCGGCGCAGCATGGCGGCGGCCAACTGGGGCTTGGTGGCGAACTCGATCTCGTCGGCGACGTCGGCCTCGCCCCGGTCGGCCGCGACGCGCGCGGCTGTGACGCCGGCTCCATCGTCCTGACGAACCGCAGCCCGCCGACAGCGGTGTCGGTGGGCGCGTCGGCTTCCTCGGGCCATTCGACCAGCAGCGTCAC
>NZ_JBHVFF010000611.1:0-1055 GCF_042801895.1 Streptomyces sp. NPDC057543
TGGGCGGGGGCCACCGCAACTCCGGAGCGCGGCTGTGGGGGCGGAACCGGGGCTGGGGCGGGGGGCCCGGGCGTGGGTGGCGGATAGGCGGCGCTGGTACGGGGGGGGGGGGGTTTTCCACCCCCACCCGCCCCTTCCCTTGCCGTATCCGGGGGCCCGGCCCCCGGACCCCCGCTCCTCGACGGCCGGAGGGGCTTGGTCAGGCGCGCCCTCAACCCCTCTCCGCGTTCGGCCCCTTCAGTCCCTGCAGGGTCAGCATCAGCAGCCGCCCCGCCAGCTCCGGGTCGTCCGGCGACTGCTCCGCGGCCAGCGCGATCGCGTTCGTCAGCTGCATCAGGTCGTCGATGGACACATCCGTCCGCACGGCCCCGCTCGCCTGCGCCCGCGCCAGCAGCACCGAACCCGCCTCGCGCAGCGGCACATTGCACCGCGACAGTGCAGAAGTCTCGTCCCGTGACGTCGACATGAGCGCCTGGGCGAGCCCGCGGTACTCACCCGCATGAGTGATGATGGCGCCCAGCCACTCCACCAGCCCCGCACACGGCTGCTCCGCCCCCGCGAGTTCACGGGAACGGTCCATCAGGGACGCCAGGGCCTCCTGGAAGACGGCGCTCATCAGCGCGTGCCGGTTCGGGAAATGCCGGTACAGCGTGCCGATCCCCACACCCGCACGTCGCGCGATGTCCTCCAGGGACGCATCCGTGCCGTGTTCCGCGAACGCGGTACGGGCCTCACCCAGCAGCCGGTCGTAATTGCGGCGCGCATCGGCACGCATGGGCCGGGCCGGCGTCCGTGCCGTGCTCATCGACATTGCGCAGTCCTCCCTTTTTCCGCCCCGGGGTCCAGGATGCCATTGCGCATTCGGCGGCTTCCTCCGTATCCCGCGCCTCGCCCTTGCCCCGCTCGCCCGGTGATGGGCGCTGCGAGCGCTGTCTCTTATACACATCTCCGAGCTGCGCTACCGGGCCGACGAGGGCGGGCTCGCCAACCAGAGCTGGAAGGATTCGGCCCGCGCGATCTGCTTCACGGACGGCTCCCCGGCCAAGGGCGTGATC
>NZ_JBHVFF010000612.1:0-1040 GCF_042801895.1 Streptomyces sp. NPDC057543
AACGAGCTGGTGCGTGATAGCGGGTGATGTGTTCTTGCTGGTGGGTGGCATGATCCGGATGTGGCGATCATGCTCAGTCGGACGGTTCTCGCGCATCAGGTGTTCACAGGGGTCTCCCGGAGGCATCTCGCCTCCCTGGTCGAGGAGTTGGCGGGACCGTGGCAGGCCGTGGTCGAGGGGCGTCGTCACGAAGCTCGCGGCGGGGACAGGAAGCGCGAGGCAGGAGCCGGTGCCCGGCATCGGCTGGTGTTCGTCGACCGGCTCGTGGCCACGCTGATTCACCTGCGGCACGATTTGCCGCATGCGGCGTTGGGGCTGTTGTTCGGCGTTGACCGCTCCACCATCACCCGTGCGATCGGCGAGATACGACGGCTGCTGGCCGAGCGGGGATGCGCGGTCCCAGACCGGCCCGGCCTGCGGCTGCGGACCCTGGCGGATGTGTTCGCATACGCCCAGGCCGAGGGCATCGAGCTGCGGTTGGACGCCACCGAGGTCCAGGTCCGCCGGCCCCCGGCCGGCCGCGGCGGGCGCCGTGCGTTCGTCTCGGGCAAGAAGAAACAGAACACGATGAAGGCCACCATCGTCGCCGACCACCAGGGCCGCACGCTCTGGACCGACGCCCTGCGGCCAGGGCGGATGCACGACGCGACCGCCGCACGCAACGAAGGCATCGGTACCTGTTTCCGGCACTTTCGCGACGTGGAGGTCCTCCTGGACGACGGCTACCTCGGGCTCCGCCGCGATCACCCCGGCCAGGCAGTGACCCCACCCAGGAAGGGAAACAAGATCAGCCCGCCCGAGGTCCTCGAAGCCCGCCTACGAGCCCGACACCGGCACTCCTCGAAGCGCATTACCGTCGAACACGCCCTCCCCGATCACAAACGCTGGAAGCAACTGGTCCGCTGGACCCACCGCCGGGAGACCCTGCCCGTCACCTACCGGGCCATCGCTGACCTCGTCTCCGACCGCAACACCACCGGCTGACACAAACCCCCAGCTCAGGCCCCCACGTCTCCAATGCAATCACGCACCAGCTCGTA
>NZ_JBHVFF010000613.1:0-1032 GCF_042801895.1 Streptomyces sp. NPDC057543
CTCGGCGATCTTCATGGCTTCTTCGATCAGCGTCTCGACGATCTTCGACTCGGGCACGGTCTTGATGACCTCGCCCTTCACGAAGATCTGCCCCTTGCCATTGCCCGACGCGACACCCAGATCCGCCTCACGCGCCTCCCCCGGACCATTGACGACACAGCCCATCACGGCAACCCGCAACGGCACCTCCATGCCCTCAAGACCCGCCGACACCTGATCCGCCAGCTTGTACACATCCACCTGCGCCCGCCCGCACGACGGACACGACACGATCTCCAGCCGACGCTGCTTCAGATTCAACGACTCCAGAATCTGCAGACCGACCTTGACCTCCTCCGCCGGCGGCGCCGACAACGACACCCGGATCGTGTCCCCGATCCCCTCCGACAACAACGCACCGAACGCCACAGCCGACTTGATCGTCCCCTGGAACGCCGGACCCGCCTCCGTCACCCCCAGGTGCAACGGGTAATCGCACTGAGCAGCCAGCTGACGGTACGCATTCACCATCACCACCGGATCGTTGTGCTTCACCGAGATCTTGATCTCCCGGAAATCATGCTCCTCGAAGAGCGACGCCTCCCACAGCGCCGACTCCACCAACGCCTCCGGAGTCGCCTTCCCGTACTTCTTCAGCAACCGCGCATCCAGCGAACCCGCGTTCACACCGATCCGGATCGGCGTACCCGCATCCTTCGCCGCCCGCGCGATCTCCTTCACCTTGTCGTCGAACTGCTTGATGTTCCCCGGATTCACCCGCACCGCAGCACAGCCCGCATCGATCGCCGCGAACACATACTTCGGCTGGAAATGAATATCCGCGATCACCGGAATCTGCGACTTCTTCGCGATCGTCGCCAACGCATCCGCATCATCCTGCGTCGGACACGCCACCCGCACGATCTGACAGCCCGACGCCGTCAACTCCGCGATCTGCTGCAACGTCGCACCGATGTCCGACGTACGCGTCGTCGTCATCGACTGCACCGACACCGGCGCATCCCCGCCCACCGCAACCGACCCGACCTGGAT